>NZ_LDVA01000093.1:0-51934 GCF_050768715.1 Burkholderia sp. ZZQ-2
CGACGCGTCGCCGACCAACGTGCAGGACGCGTACAACGCGCTCAAGACGTACCTGATGCTGTCCGACAAGCGTCACGTCGAACAGGCACACCTGACCGACCAGCTCGCCCGCTTCTGGCGCGGCTGGCTCGAGACGAATCGCGGCAACATGCCGCGCGACGAGATGATCAAGAGCGCCGAGCGCATGATCTCGTTCTATCTGTCGCGCGTGAACGACGACGACTGGCCGATGATCGACGCGAACCTCGCGCTCGTCGACCAGACCCGCGAGAACCTGCGCCGCGTCGTGCGCGGCATGCCGGCCCGCCAGCGCGTGTACGAGGAAATCAAGGCGCGCGCATCGACCCGCTTCGCGCCGATGACCATCGCGCGCATCGTCGGCGACGGCAACCAGGGGCTCGTGGCAGGCAGCTACGCGATTCCGGGCACGTTCACGCGCGAAGCGTGGTTCGACTACGTGCAGCCGGCGATCCGCGACGCGGCGACCAAGGAACTGCAGGCGAAGGACTGGGTGCTGAACACGTCGACGCAGGACGACCTGACGCTCGAGGGCAGCCCCGAGCAGATCCAGAAGACGCTCGTCGGCATGTACAAGACCGAGTATGCGCAGCACTGGCAGAAGTTCATGCAGGGCATCGCCGTGCAGGGCTTCAGCAGCTTCGGCCAGGCCGTCGACGGGATGAACCGCCTCGGCGACCCGCAGGATTCGCCGATCCGCAAGATCCTCGAGACCGCGTACGACCAGACGTCGTGGGACAACCCGTCGCTCGCGAACGTGACGATCAAGAAGGCGCAGACGGGTGTCGTGAACTGGGTCAAGCAACTGTTCTCGCGCTCGCCGGCCGGCCAGGTGGCGGCCGCCAACATCGACATCAACGGCAATCCGGCCGAGGTGCCGATGGGTCCGATCGGCCAGGAATTCATCGGGCTCGCGCGGATCGTCGCGGTGCATGACGGCACGTCGATGCTCAAGGGCTACATGGAGTCGCTGTCGAAGGTCCGCACGCGCTTCAACGTGATCAAGAACCAGGGCGACCCGGGCCCGGGCGCGCGCCAGCTGATGCAGCAGACGCTCGACGGCAACGGTTCGGAACTCGCCGATTCGCTGAAGCTCGTCGACGAACAGATGCTGACCGGCCTCACCGATTCGCAACGCAAGTCGCTGCGTCCGCTGCTCGTGCGGCCGCTGATGCAGGCGTTCGCGGTCGTGATCCAGCCGGCCAGCGCCGAAGTCAACAAGGTGTGGAACGCCCAGGTCTACCAGCCGTTCCAGAACTCGCTCGCGACGAAGTACCCGTTCGCGGCGAGCGCGAAGGTCGAGGCCGGCGCCGGTGAAATCGCGCAGGTGTTCGGTCCGGACGGCTCGATCGCGAAGTTCGTCGGCACGACGCTCGGGCCGCTCGCGGTGCGCCGCGGCGACACCCTCGCCGCCCGCACGTGGGGCGACATGGGCATCGGCCTCACGCCGGACTTCACGAACGGCTTCGCGCGCTGGGTCGCGCCGCTCGCGGGCGGTGCGGCAAGCGGCGCGGCCGCGTCGTCCGAGCCGCAGACCGTGTTCCAGATCCTGCCGCAGCCGAGCACGGGCACGACGGAATACACGATCGCGATCGACGGCCAGCAACTGCGCTACCGCAACACGCCGCCGCAGTGGACCAACTTCGTGTGGCCGAACCCGCAGGGCTCGCCGGGCGCGACGCTGTCCGCGACGACCTTCGACGGCCGCACGGTGCAGCTCGTCAACGAGCCGGGCCGCTACGGCCTCGAGAAGCTGATCAACTCGGCGCAACGCAAGCGCCGTCCGGACGGCACCTTCGACCTGACGTGGGCGCAGGGCAACGTGAACGTGTCGGTGACGATGCGCATCATCAGCACGTCGCAACCGTCCGGCGGCGGGGGCAGCGACCAGCCGCAGCAGCAGAGCCTGCGCGGCCTGCAGCTGCCGTCGTCGGTCGCCGACGCGAGCGCGGGCGCCGCGCAGAACGCGACCCAGTCCGGCACGGGTACGCCGGGCGCAGCGCCGGCCGTCGCGGCCGCCAACGCAACGAATGCACAGGGGGCGCAATGACGCAAACCGTACAGGCGCAAATCGCCTACTTCGGCAAGATTCCGTCGCGCGGCGACTTCGTGAAGAGCCCGCACAATCCGCAGTTGCTGCAGACGCTCGACCGCTGGATCGCGCAGGCGCTCGAACTGCTCGCGGAAGATCCGCGCTGGAAGCTCGTCTACGAGGATGCGAAGCCGATGCATTTCGCGTTCCTCGGCTCGCGCAGCAAGCTCGCGATCGCGGGCCACATGGTCGCGAGCCACGACGTGTCGATGCGCCGCTTCCCGTTCCTCGGCGCAACGGCGCTCGAGGTCGACCGGCCGCTCGCGTTCCTCGCGCGCAGCCCGCTCGCGTTCGCGCGGCTGTGGTCGCGCGTCGCCACGCAGATCCCGCCGCTGCTGGGCAAGGACGAGCCGCCCGGCGCGCTGCAGGCGCTCGGCGACACGCAGGTGCCGATCGACGTCGGCGGCCCCGGCACGTCGCATGACGGCACCTTCAACGATTTCGTCGAACACCAGTCGCTGTACGGCCTCCAGGAGATGCTGCTCGACAGCGGCCATCCCGTGCGGCTGCGCGGCGCGATGCTCGCGCTCGGCTCGCTGCTGCGGCCGGTGATGCAGAGCGGCTCGTCGCACATCGAGCGCGGCCTCACGCTGCCGCTGCCGGTCGATCCGTTCTACCGCAGCCTCGTCGCCGCGTTCTGGCTCGAACTGATTGCACCGTTCGTCGCGCAGGCCGACTTCGAGCTCGCGATCTTCATCGGCACGATCGCCGAGCGCGAACGGCTCATCATCGGCTTCAACGGCGCGTCGGCCAAGACGCTGCTGAGCGTCGTCGACCCGCAGACCTACGCCGCCCACAACATCGACATCGACGATCCCGAGTGGATCGACGCCCATGCGCAAAACGATCACCAGATCAGCAAGCTCGTCAGCTACCTCGACCAACCGCAACTCTCGCTGCGCGTCGCCATCGACGCGTTCCGCGAAGCGTTCATCGGAGGCTGACGGGATGCATCGCATGAATCACGTCCTCGCCGCCCTCCTCGCCTCGGGCCTGTTCATCGGCAGCGGCGCGGCCTTCGCGCAGAACACGGGCGCGACGGTCACGCCGGTCGGCAACGGCACGGTCGCGACGACCGCGCTGCCCGCGAACACCGGTGCCGCACCGGGGACGGCGTCAGGCGCCGTCGTGCACGGCACGGCCGGCACCGCGAGCACCGTCACGCCGCCGCCCGCGGCCGCGACACCCGGCCAGGTGGTCGTCGGCGGCAAGGTGCCCGACGAGGCGACCAAGGCCGCCGTGCTGCAGAAGCTGCGCGACACCTACGGCGCGACGAACGTCGTCGACCAGATCGAGGTCGGCGACGTCGCGACGCCGCCGAACTGGAGCGCGAACGTGCAGAAGCTGCTCGGCGCGCAGCTCAAGCAGATCAGCAAGGGGCAGCTGAAGATCAACGGCACGCAGATCGAGATGAAGGGCGAGGTGCACAACGAAGCGCAGCGCCAGCAGCTCGCGAGCGACATGGCGAACACGCTGAACCCGACGTATACGATCAGGAACGGGCTGCGCGTATCGGCGTCCGAACAGGGCGTGCTCGACCAGACGCTCGCGAACCGGACGATCGAGTTCGAGACGGGCAGCGCAACGCTCACGCCGCAGGGCAAGCTGATCCTCGACCAGATGGCGGCCGCGCTCGCGAAGATGCAGAACCGCACGGTCGACATCATCGGTCACACCGACAACTCGGGGAACCGCACGTCGAACATCGCGCTCAGCCAGGCGCGCGCGGATGCGGTGAAGGGTTACCTGATCACGAAGAGCATTCCGCCGCAGCAGATGACGACGACGGGCGTCGGGCCGGATCAGCCGATCGCGCCGAACGATACGGCGGACGGGCGGGCGCGGAATCGACGGATCGAGTTCCGGGTGGGGCAGTAAGCGTAGAGGGATGTCACGGGCCGCTTCGTACGGAGCGGCCCGGCAGGCGACGGGCGGCGGCAGCGATGCGCCGCCCGTTTCGCGTTTACGACTGCTCGTCCGGCCTCACGCCCAGCAGTTCGCGAATATGCGACAGCGAGCCGTCGTCCTTCACGACGCTCTCGAGCCACTTGTGCAGCGGCATGTCGGCCCATTCGGCCGCCTTGTCGGCGAGATACGCGACCGGGCTGTGCGGCTCGGTCTGGCGGAAATAGCGGGCGACCGCGCGCAACTGGTCGACGGCCTGCGCACGGTTCTGGATGCCGGCGATCATCTGCGTCACCGGGGCGCGCGGAACGGGCTGCGGCTGCACGTGAGTCTCCTCGGTCTGAATCGGGTTGCCGAACACCGGCTCGATGCGCTCGGGTTGCGCCTGCGGTGCCGACTGCGTGTGCGGCGCGCTGCCCGTATAACCCTGCTCGCGCGCAAAGCGCTCGGCGAGGCGGTACACGGTCTCGAACGCGTCGCGCGCCTGCCGGAAGCTCGGCGCCGAATCGCCCGCGCGCTCGACGAGCCGCTCCTCGAACGCATCGAGCGCGAATTCGAACGCCTTCAGGTTCGCGAGCAGCGCCGTGTAGAACGCGATCGACGTCACGCGCCGCGACGAATCGATCTGCTCGATCGACGGCTTGCCGCGTGCGATGTCGTCCGCGTGTTCGGGGTCGCGCTTGATGGCCTGCGCGACGTGCTGCGCCACTTCCCAGTCGAGCGTGCTGAACGCGTTCGACGCGCCGTCCGTCAACGGCACCGCGCGCAGCAGCTCGGCCGTGCGGCCGGACAGCCACGCGACGTTGCCGAGCCGGTGCTCGATGTCGTCGTCTTCGGGCAGCGGGTGCACGGTGTCCCAGAAGTCGCGGCACAGGCCCTCGAGCAGCGCATAGCCTTCGGTGAGGCCGGTGATGCCGTCCTCGAGCGCGAGCGCCTCGGTGAGCCATACGGCGAGCCGCAGGTCCTTCGTGCGCGTGCGTAGCAGCTCGCCTGCGTGATCGACGACGAAGCCCCAGTCGGCCTCCTTGATCTCGGTCACCCATTCGCCCTGGTCGAGTGTCGGATCGTCGTAGCGCCGCGCGTCCTGGATCGCGTCGAATTCGTTCGAAAACAGCAGGTCGTCGCCGCTGGGCGACGCATCGCTGATCGGCGTCAGCAGCTCGGGGAGATTGATCGGCATGGTTTCAGTTCATCAATGCTGGGTGATGCGCGGCCGCGCTCATTCGACGGTGTACGTGAATTCGCCGGCCTCGTCCGCGCGCACCGCGATGCGCGCGATGGCCGCGCCGTCGGCGATCCGGCCGAGCACGTGGCCCGCGATCTCCGGCAGCAGCGTGCCGTTCAGGATATGGTCGACGTTGCGGGCGCCCGAATCGACTTCGGTGCAGCGCGCGAGCACCGCGTCGACGAGCGACTCGTCCCATTCGAACGCCGCCTTGTGGTTCGCCTCGATCCGGCGGCGGATCCGCTCGAGCTTCAGCTCGATGATCTCGGCCAGCACGTCGTCGGAAATCGGGTAGTACGGCACGACCTTCATCCGCCCGAGGAACGCAGGCTTGAACGTCTTGTACAACTGCGGGCGCAGCGTCTCGGCAAGGGCATCCGGATCGGGCAGTTCCTCGGCCGGCTTGTTCAGGCACGCCTGCATCACCGCGGCGGAACCGACGTTCGACGTCAGGATGATCAGCGTGTTGCGGAAGTCGATCTCGCGCCCTTCCGCATCGTCCATCGCACCCTTGTCGAACACCTGGAAGAACATCTCGAGCACGTCGGGGTGCGCCTTCTCGACTTCGTCGAGCAGCACGACCGAATACGGGTTGCGGCGCACGGCCTCGGTCAGCACGCCGCCTTCACCGTAGCCGACGTAGCCCGGCGGCGAGCCCTTCAGGCCGGACACGCTGTGCGCTTCCTGGTACTCGCTCATGTTGATCGTGACCATCTTGCGTTCGCCGCCGTACAGGATGTCGGCCAGCGCGAGCGCCGTCTCGGTCTTGCCGACGCCCGACGGCCCGACGAACATGAACACGCCGCGCGGCTTGTTCGGATCCTCGAGGTTCGCGGTCGCGGTGCGCACGCGCTGCGCGATCGCGTCGAGCGCATGGTCCTGGCCGATCACGCGCGCGGTGAGCAGCGGCTGCAGGTTCAGCACAGTGTCGATCTCGTCCTTCACCATCCGGCCGAGCGGAATGCCCGTCCACGCGGCGACGATCTCGGCGACGACGTGGCCGTCGACCTGCAGCGGCACCATCGGCTCGCCGCCCTGCAGCGCGTGCAGCGACGCGACGCGCTCGGCGAGCTTGTCGCGGGTCGCCTGCACGTCGACCGGCTGGCCGTCTTCCGACGGGCCGCGTGCCTTGTCGAGCGTGTCGCGCAGTTCGGTGATTTCGGCGACGATCGCACGCTCGGCTTCATAACGCGCTTCGTCCTTCGCCAGTTGTTCGAGCGCCGTGTCGCGCGCGCCGCGCAGCTCGCCGAGCCGCTCGTCGTGCGCCGCGCCGCCGGCCGCCTCGCGCTCCAGCGACGCGATTTCCGCGTCGATCCGCTCGATGCGCTTCTTCGTGTCGTCGATCGCCGCCGGCGTCGCGCTGTGCGCGAGCGCGACCTTCGCGCATGCGGTGTCGAGCACGCTGATCGCCTTGTCCGGCAGCTGGCGGCCGCTGATGTAGCGGTGCGACAGACGCACGGCCTCGGTGATCGCATCGTCGAGGATCCGCACGTTGAAGTGCTTTTCCATCAGGCCGGACATTCCGCGCAGCATCGCGGCCGCGAGCGGCTCGCTCGGCTCCTCGACCTTCACGACCTGGAAGCGCCGCGCAAGCGCCGCGTCCTTCTCGAAGTACTTCTTGTATTCGCTCCACGTCGTCGCGGCGATCGTGCGCAGCTCGCCGCGCGCGAGCGCCGGCTTCAGCAGGTTCGCCGCGTCGTTCTGGCCGGCCTGGCCGCCCGCGCCGATGATCGTGTGCGCCTCGTCGATGAACAGGATGATCGGGTGCGCGCTCTTCTTCACCTCGTCGATCACGCTCTTCAGGCGATTCTCGAACTCGCCCTTCACGCTCGCGCCGGCCTGCAGCAGCCCCATGTCGAGCACGTGCAGCGCGACGCCGCGCAACGGCGGCGGCACGTCGTCGGCCGCGATGCGCAGCGCGAGGCCCTCGACGACCGCCGTTTTGCCGACGCCGGCCTCGCCGGTCATGATCGGGTTGTTCTGGCGGCGACGCATCAGGATGTCGATCGCCTGGCGGATCTCGGCTTCGCGGCCGATCACCGGGTCGATCTTGCCGTCGCGTGCGCGCTGCGTGAGGTTGGTCGTGTACGTGTCGAGGGCGGGCGTCTTCGACGGGCCCGCCGCGGGCGCCGCGCCGTCGGCTGCCGGCGCGAGGCCGCCGTCTTCCGTATCGGCCTGGCGCGGTTCGGCCTCGCTCGATCCGGCCATGATTTCGTCGAACTTGTGCTTCAGGTCCGTCACGTTCACTTCCGCGAACTGCGACGACATCCGCTGCGCGAATTGCGCGAGATCCGGCGCGGTCAGCAGCGCGAGCAGCAGGTGCCCGGAACGGATGCGGCCGAGCTGCGAATCGAGCGACGCGATCAGCCACGCCTGCTCGAACAGCGCGATCAGGTGCACGGAGAACACCGGCGTGCGCGTGTTGCCGGTCTTCAGGCGCGTCAGCTCGCGCTCCAGATCGGCGCGCAGCGCATGCGGATCGACACGGCTCGCGCGCAGCGCGAGCGGCAGGTCGCCCGCCGGCTCCTCGAGCAACGCGAGGAACAGGTGCTCCAGATCGACTTCGTAGTGGCCGCGCGCCAGGCACGCGCTCGCCGCCCGCTCGGTCGCGTGGCGGCACAGCGGGTTCAGTTTCGTGATCAGGGTCTTCAGAGGCGTGCTCATGGCGTCGATCTCAGGTTCGATTGTGTGTTTGTTGTCGTTCGGAATCAGTGAATCACGTGCAGTTCGTAGCGCGCGTCTGAGCGATCCTCGAGCGCGTCCCGCGTGCACAGGAACGCGTCCCAGCCGAGCCGCGAGCCCGCGCCGAGCACGCTCGCGCCGACCTCGGTGCGCTTGAGCACGAGCTTCACCTCGTATTCGAGCGTGACGCCGGCGAGCAGCGTCAGCATCCGCTCCAGTGCGACGGCCTGCGCGCCGCCGGGCAGGAATGCTTCGTAGTCGCGCTTGGACAGCGGGCCGACGACGATCCGCGCGCGCATGTCGCGCTGCCATACGCGTTCGCCGACGAGCGCCGTCGCGCCGAGCACTGCGTTGACCTCGCCGAGCACGCTCAGCTGGTCGGGCGGCACGTCGTACCACTTGCCGACGAACTGGTCGATCTTCACCGGCACGCGGAAATAGTCGGACAGCGTGCGCTGCAGGTATGCAGCCGACATCGGCCGGTGCCGCGCGGCCAGCGCATAACCGGCAACGGCCTCGTCGAGCACGCCGCCCACGCCGGCCGCGAGGCTGTCGCGCACTTCGTCGCTCGGCACGCCCGCTATCGCGAGCAGCAGCGGCAGATAACGTTCGTCGCGATCGAGCTCGTAATGGAACGGCAGCCGGTATTTCTTCCACGCGGCATAGAACAGCGCGGTCGCGCGGTTCGAGAACACGTCGAAGAATGCGCGCGCCGCGTGGTCGCGCTTCAGGTGCTCGCGCGCGATGATCTGCTCGGTGTAATGCAGCGGCAGCGCGCCCTGCCCGCCAAGCAGCCCGAAGAACGCGGGCGTCAGCTCGACGTGGCCGAGCTCGCCGGCCGCGAGCGCGGCGCCGCGCTGCTCGTCCGTCTTCAGTTGCGTGCCGTCGCCGTCGAACGAGCGCGCGCCTTCGATCTCGCTCGGCGGAAAGCCGAGCGACAGCGTGTTGCGGAATTCGATGCGCTGCGCGACCACGTCGCCCTGCCGCCACGCGCCGGGCGCATCCGACGCCTGCCGCGCGAACAGCCCTTCGAGCACACGCACGGCCTGGAAGAACTCGAAGCGGTGCGGTTCGTCGAGCAGTGCGTCGACTACGCCAGGATCGATTCGCCGGTCCGGGGCTTGCATCGGATGATCTCCTCGCCGGTGCGCTTCGACACGACGACTAGTTGAACGAAACTGTTGAGGTGGACGTACAGCCCGAAGAAGCTGTCGAGCACGCGCACGAACGAGGCCAGGCTCGCGCCGACAAAGTGCTCCTCGTCGATCGTCAGGCGGATCTCGATGCCGCGCACGAAGGTCGCGAACGGCTTGCCGGGCAGCCACTGCACGGCGCCGCGCTGCTCGACGCCGGCGAGGCCGTCGATCTGGCGCATCGACACGGCGGTGCGCCGCAGGTCGTACAGCGTCAGCATTTCCTTCAGCGGCGCGAGGCCGTGCGCGACCAGCGACACGTGATTGAGCGCGAGGTGCGACACGAGCCGCCAGTGCGCGGCGCGGCCGCGCTCGAAGCGCACGCTCTGCGTCGGGCGGCGCAGCATCGAGATGCCGCTCGTCTGCGCGCCGCCTTCCTGGAACAGGTCGCCGCCTTCGAGCCCGAACGCGAGCATGGCCGGCAGGTCGCGGTTCGTGCAGGTGAGGTCGAGGCTCAGCGTGTCGGTCTGCGGCGACGTCGGCTCGAAATCGATGTCGACGATCGAGATTTCGGTTTCATAGCCGGGGCTCTTCTGCGCGACCCAGTCGTTGCGGCGCGCGAACCAGTAATGGCCGATCCGCGCCGATTCGCCGTGATGCAGCGAGTAGAACGGCCGGAATTCGATCACCGATTCCTCGTGCGCCTGCTGCCTGACGAGCTTCACCGAATCGATCGAGTACACCTCGTATGCGAACGCGCGCCGCGCCTCGGCGATCACCGGGTAGGACACCGCGCGGTGCGTGATGCGGATCGGCTCGCCGTGCTGGCGGAACAGGTTGACGATCGGCGTGCAGAACAGCCGGAAGTGGCTCGCCGTCAGCAGCTCGAGCAGCCGCGCGACGTGCGAATCGCTGCGCACGTCCTGCAGCACGAGATGCAGCGTTGCCCGCTGGCAGCGGCCCGTCGCGCGCGCGATCGCCGCGATGTCGAAGTCGACGAAATCGAACTTGTCGGGGAACGCGAAGTATTCGGTGAGCAGGCGATACGCGGGATGCGATTTCGCCGGGTAGTCGATCAGCGCGTCGTCCTCGTCGAAGCCGGCGTGCGCGATCGGCAGCTTGCGCAACGCGGTCCAGCGGCCGTTGCGTTCGGGCTCGACGTACGCGCCGAGCACGTTGACGAACAGGCAGTCGGTCAGCGCGGCGACGAACGACTGCTCGCCGTGCAGGTGCGCGCGCAGCGTCGGCAGCTTCAGCGCACCGAGATCGAGCTGCGCGGCGAGCGACTCGAACGTGATCGAGATCACGCCCGTCGCGTTCGACGGCAGCACCGTCGCGCTCGGCGCGAGCGCGACCGGCGTGTAGCGCGCTTCCGAGATGCGGATCGGCGCGAGCGTCACGTCATAGGCGGTGCGGAACCGGCACTGCACGCCGCGGATCGGGCGGCTCTTCAGCTCGGTACCGCGATCGATCACGACCGGCTCGGTCTGCTGGCCGGGCGAGGCCGGCGTGAACTGCGCGATCGAGCACGACGGGAACGGCCGCAGGTAGTGCGGATAGAGCACTTCCAGCAGCGCTTCGGTGAATTCGGGGTAGTCGTCGTCGAGCTTCTTGTTGATGCGCGCGCCGAGCAGCGCGAACGACTCGATCATCCGCTCGACGTGCGGATCCTCGCAATGCTCGCCGGACAGCGCGAGCCGTGCCGCGATCTTCGGATAGCGTTCGGCGAAATCTCGCGAATAGCGCCGCAAAAACGATAATTCGCGCTCGTAATACGGCAGCAATTCTTCCATCGACGACCCCGAACCTCAATATTTCCTGCCGGACCCTGAACCATCACCGGGCGGTCCGGCCCGCTCGGCGGCTTGATTTACTGCATTCTTGCGGCGCGTGCGCGCGTGACCGAATACTGCAGCGTCGACGGCTGCAGCATCGCGTCGAAACTCACCGGCTCCTCGGCCGGGTGCACGACGAGCAGCGCCTGGATCGCGAAATAGAGCGCGTTGGTGGCCTGCTCGTTCAGCTCGAACGTCACCTGCACCTGCTGCAGGCGCGGCTCGTGGCGCGCGATGGCCTGCTGGATCGACTTGCAGATGAACGCGCGGTCGTAGTGACTCGCCAGGCTCAGCCCTGCGAAATCGTTCAACCCGTAGGTCAGCACCGACTTCTGGCACTCCGGCAGCGTGGCCAGCTCGTTCTCGGTGTGGGCGATACGGGTGTTGAGGATCGCCTCGACGTCGCGGGCGACCGTGTTCTTGAGCTCGTCCAGCGACAATTGCCGCATCGCTGCCGAGGCCGGCAGGTGCGGTTCGTCGTCGAACAGCTTGTCGAGAAAACTGGGTTCGAATCGTTTCATAAGGGCCTGTTTCCGCTAATAACGGGCTTGCGAACGTGTGTTGCCGGTCGTAGTGCAAGGAGTGAGGAGCGCCGTTTGGCCGAGCCAAACAAGCGACGAACGACGCTGCAATACGGCCGGCAACGCACGTTCCCCTGTTTGAAAAAATCATTCGTGGGGCTGGCCCCCAGAAGGGCCGATCGCCGCGTCACGCTCCTCGCGAATACGTCGAGTATTCGCTTCGTCGCAATCCTTGCGCTCGGCCCTTCTGGGGGCCAGCGCAAGCCCGTTATTAGCGGAAACAGGCCCTGATTCACAGCGAAAACGGCAACGGGACGCCGAGCGCCCCGTTGCCGCGACCGACCTTAGACCGCGTAGGTCTTGTCGTTCTTCGTCAGACTCCAGGCGCCTTGCGTGTTGCCGCCCTGGTTGCCGCCGATCTTCTGCTGGGTTTGCTTCCACTGCACGGCTGCGTACTTCAGCGAGAACGTCTCGAGCGGCAGACCTTCCTCGCGAACGCTCGGGGCGATGCTCGAGATGATCACGTACTTGAGCTTGACTTCCAGATACTGCACGCGCTTGCCTTCACCGTCAGCGCGCGAGAAATGAACCGTCACCTCGTCGAACGTGGTACCGCCCGAAGCGTGTTGGTACAGCAGCGGGCTCGACGAATCGATTTCCTTCGTGAAAATCATGTCGCCGTGCTCGCAACGCGTCATCGTGTGACCGCCAGCGGTCGATGCGGTTGCCGAACGCGGCTGAACGATCGAGTGATCCCACGATTTCAGTTCGATCCAGCCCTGGTGGTCCTTGTCCGCGGACTCGCCCTTCACCGCGGGACTACCAAACTGCAAGTGCATATGTAACATGGCCCTTCGACTCCCCAAAGAGGTGGTTTTAACGTCCTACCCAGGCGGCCCGCCCGGGCGATTTACTCGCTTATGAATTTGCCGGTTTGGGCAGATCAGCGACAAGTCGCAGAGAAATCGAGAGTTCGTCGAGCTGAAAGTGCGGGCGCAGGAACGCGACCGAACGATACGAGCCCGGCTTGCCCGGAATCTCCGACACTTGTATGGATGCCTCGCGCAGCGGGAATTGCGCCTTCTGTTCCTGCGACGCGTTGTCGTCGAGCAGGACGTACTGCGAAATCCACCGGTTGAGGAAAGTCTCCACGTTCTGCGCCGATGCGAAGCTGCCGATCTTGTCCCGCATCATCGCCTTCAGGTAGTGCGCAACGCGCGACACCGAGAAGATGTACTGAAGCTGGGCGGACAGGACGGCGTTCGCATTCGCGCTGTCGGTGCTGTATTTTTTCGGTTTCTGCACCGATTGCGCGGCGAAAAACGCAGCGTAATCCGAGTTCTTGCAATGAACGAGCGGAATGAAGCCGAGGTCGCTCAGTTCCTTCTCGCGGCGATCGGTGATCGCGATTTCGGTCGGGCACTTCAGCGCGACTTCACCGTCGTCGGTCTTGAACGTGTGGGTCGGCAGGTCCTCGACGAGGCCGCCGCCTTCGACGCCGCGGATCGCCGCGCACCAGCCGAAATCGTCGAATGCGGCCGTCAGGCGCGCAGCGAACGCCCACGCAGCGTTGCACCACAGGTACTTGTCGTGGTCGGTGCCGTCGACGTCTTCGACGAAGTTGAAGTTCTCCGCGGTCTGGCCGTCCTTCGGATTGAACGGCAGGCGACCGAGGAAGCGCGGCAGCGTCAGGCCGACGTAGCGGGAATCTTCGGCGTCGCGGAACGACTTCCACTTCGCATATTCGACCGTATCGAACACCTTGCCGAGATCACGCGGCTTGCCGAGGTCGGAGAACGACTCGAGGCCGAGCAGCTCGGGCGACGCCGACGCGATGAACGGCGCATGCGCGGCCGCCGCGACGTGCGACATCTGCTCGATGAAGTACATGTCTTCCGGCTGGCGCGAGATCTCGTAATCGCCGATCAGCGCACCGAACGGCGAGCCGCCGAACGTGCCGAATTCCTCTTCGTAGACCTTCTTGAACAGCGCGCTCTGGTCGAATTCGCTCGCGCCCTTGAAGTCGCGCACGAGGTCGCGCTTCGGTGCGTGCAGCGCCTTGATCTTGATCGTCTGGCCGGTGTTGCTTTCCTTGACCAGATAGTCCATCCCGCGCCACGTGCTTTCGAGGCGCTGGAATTCCGGTGCGTGCATCACCGCGGAAAGCTGCGTGGAAATCAGGCGGTCGAGTTCCGCGACGCGCGCGTCGATCGTGGCCGACAGGTTGTCCGACACGATCACCGTGCCGTCGAGCACCTGGTGCACGAGTTCGCCGATCAGGTCCTTCGCACGCGCATGCTCGGAATCGGATTTCGCGACCTTGCTCTTCTCGACGATGTCGTCGAGCAGCGAAGTCCCGGCGGCGTATTCCGCGCCGCTCGCTTGGGCCGCAGCCGTTTGCTGGTTCATCTCAACACTCCGTCGTCATTCGCCGTCTTTGTCGCCGCCGGTGCCCTTCGCGAGCTCCTGCAGCTGCTGCGTGTTCTTCAGCACCTCGGACAGCAGATCCTCGAGCTTGTCGTTGCCGGCGAGCTTGTTGCGCAGGTCGGCGAGCTTCGAGCGCGCCTCGAGCAGGCGGCGCAGCGGCTCAACCTGTTCGACGACTTCGTCCGGGCTGAAATCCGACAGCGAACGGAACTTCAGGTCGACCGCAAACTTGCCGCCACCCTCGCTCAGGCGGTTTTCCACCTGGAACGCGGCACGCGGCTCGATCGCCTTCATCACGTCGTCGAAATTGTCGCGATCGATGTTGACGAACTTGCGGTCGCGCAGCTTCGGCTGCTCGATTTCGGACTGGCCCGCCAGATCGCCGACGACCCCGACGACGAACGGCAGTTCCTTCACCTCGATCGCATCGCCCTTCTCGACCTCGTAGGTCAATTGGACGCGCGGCGGCCGTATTTTCTGCAAGCTTTTCTGAATGCTTTCTTTCTTGGCCATCTCGACGGCTCCCAGGTTAGTTGTGGTTATCGCGTCAGTTACGGTCAGTTGCGCAGGGCGCCGAACGGATCGCCGCCCTTCGGCGCTCCGCCGCCCGACGACGTGTTCGTCGGCGGCACCGTAGCGGTGGTTTCCGCACCCTGCGTCGTGAATTTCTTGTGCACGACCGTGCGGGTCTTCTTGGTTCGGCCACTGGCGCGGGGATTCGTCTCCGGCGGGAACAGCGCCGATTCGCCCAGCGTGTCGCGCAGTTGCTTCGCGAGCGCCTGCGCATCGGACTTCGCGTCGCCCGCGAGCGACGAATCCTGACGCAGCTCGCCGAGCGACTGCGTCGCGATCCGCAGGCCGGCCACGGCCAGCACGCTCTTTGCCTGACGGTCGGTCGCGTCGCGCTGCAGCGCTTCCTGCGCGGCAACGATTGCCTGACCGTAGTGGTTCTGTGCGAACTGGATTTGCGCGATGCGCGACCACGGCTCCTCGCGCGTCGGATCCGACTTCGCGAGCTGCTGATACAGGCCGAGGGCCTTGTCCTGGTCCCCCGCCTTCGCAACTGCGTCCGCATCGGCCAGCGACTTGTTGAACACCTCTGCAGTCGGCGGCGCGGGAGGCTGGCTCGCACAACCGGCGATCACGCCGCAAGCCACTACTACCCCAGACAGTTTTGCGAAGAGACGGTCTTTCATCGTTATATCCACCGGCGCGTGAGTTTTAAATCGTTGAGAATCTGGTTCTTTTGCTTTGCAAGAAGCGCGCGGGTATAGTACCGATCAATTTTTCATAATTCAATCGTCGTGTGAAGAGTAATTCCTTTTAAAACCGGGCGCTACCCCCTCCAATGGCCGCTCGCCGCGGGCTCGCAGCGATTTTTCTTTCGGCCGGAATGGGCAAGTTTTACTGGTTGCACGACGCGCCGCCGGGGTGGCGGAAAAAATTTCCGGACGCTCGCCACGACGCGGGCGTGCTTAATAGTTGAACAGTGCAATGCCGGGGATACGCAACGAGCGCGGAAATACCCGGCAGATTTGACAGGGATAAAGGCAGCACGCCGGAAATACGATGAGATCGTTGATGATTCGCTACGCGCTGCCGCTGGTTGCCTGCGCCCTTCTGGCCGGATGCGCGGCCGCCCCGCTGCTCGGCTCGGCCGCGAGCGCCGTGATGTCCGCCGCCGGCATCGGCAAGCCCGAGGTGCCCGACGCGCAGAAGCCGCCGCGCAGCCTCGGCATCACGCTCGCCGCGGCGCCGAACCTGAATGCCGCGACCGACAACAAGCCGCTCGCGCTCGTCGTGCGGCTCTATACGCTGAAGGACCCGACGTCGTTCCAGCAGGCGCCGTTCGACGCATTTACGGATCCGACCAAGGAAAAAGCCGCGCTGGGCGCGGATTTGCTGAACGTGCGTGAAATCACGCTGATTCCGGGCCAGCGCTATACGGCGACCGAAAAGGTTTCGCGCGAAGCGCAAGCGTTCGGCATCGTCGCGCTGTTCCGCGATCCCGCACTACAACGATGGAAACTGACGTTCGACCCGGTGAAGTCGGAGAAATCCGGCATAATCATCGGCCTGCATAATTGCGCGATGACGGTCACCGATGGCACCGTCATCGCACCGCAACAGGGTGCGCCTTCGCAACCGCTGAATTTGCTTTCTTCGGTCTCCTGCGGTTAAACATGACGCACGAATGTCAATTAACAAGAGTTAACAATTGGCGATTTAATTCGGGCACGAACGAATCGATTACATCGCAACGCGACATTAACCGGATTTGACATGAGTTATTCGGCCAAGGTGCTGTGGGGGGAAGGGCTGTTCCTCCGGCCTCAACACTTTCAGCGACAGGACGCGTACCACGAAGCGCGCCTGTTCGAATCGATCCAGGCGATCCAGCCGTACAACTGGGGCGTGCGCTCGGTGCGCATCGACCGCGACGCACTCGGCAGCAACGTGCTGCGGGTGGCCGAGCTCGCGCTCGTGTTCCCGGACGGCGCGCTGTATGCCGCGCCGCAGGCCGACGACCTGCCGCCGCCGATCGCGCTGGACACGCTGCCTGACGGCATCAACGAATTCGTGTTCTATCTCGCGCTGCACCCGCTGCGCGAGAACGGCACCAACTACAGCGACGATCCGGCCGCCGGCTTCATGACGCGTTTCGTCAGCGAGCAGACCAGCGTCGGCGACAACTTCACCGACGCAGCCGAAGCCGACATCACGTTCCTGAAGACGCAGGTCAAGCTGATCGCGCACAGCGAACCGCGCGACCAGCTGCTGTCGGTGCCGCTCGTACGCGTGCGCCGCACCGCGACGTCCGGTTTCGAGATCGACGACAGCTTCGTGCCGCCGTGCCTCGCGATCGACGCATCGCCGATCCTGCACCAGCGGCTGCGCCAGCTCGTCGATGCGCTGCAGGCGAAGGTGAACGCGCTGTACGGCTTTCACCGCGAGCCGTCGAAGAACATCATCGAATTCCGCTCGGGCGACATCGCGTCGTTCTGGCTGCTGCACACCGCGAACGCCGCGTTCGCGACGCTCGCGCACCTGCACCAGCACTCGGCGCTGCATCCCGAGCGGCTGTTCCAGGAACTGCTGCGCCTCGCGGGCCAGCTGATGACGTTCTCGAAGGGCTACACGCTCGCGGACCTGCCGGTGTACCGCCACGACGATCCGGGCCCGAGCTTTGCGCGTCTCGACCTGATGCTGCGCGAGCTGCTCGACACCGTGATCTCGACGCGCTACTTCGCGATCACGCTCGACGAGGTGCGCCCGTCGTTCCACCTCGGCCGCCTCGATTCCGGCAAGATCGACGACAAGACCGAGTTCTACCTCGCGGTGTCCGCTGACATGCCGAGCGTCGAGCTCGTCGATGCGGTGCCGGCCCGCTTCAAGGTCGGCGCGCCCGACGACGTCGACAAGCTCGTGCTGTCGGCCATGCCCGGCGTGCGGCTGTCGTACACGCCGCAGGTGCCGCCCGCGATTCCGGTGCGCCCCGGCGCCTGCTACTTCGCGCTCGATTCGCGCGGCGCGCTGTACGAGCGCATGCTGCAGGCCCAGTCCGCGATGATCTACGCGCCGACTGGCATCAATGACCTGAAGTTCGAACTGATCGCGGTCACATCATGAGCTACGCGCCTTCCCTGTTCGGCGACAACGCGCCGCCTCCCCTGCATACCCCGGCGTCGACGGACGCCTCGTTCCAGGCCCGTTCGCTGCTCGACCTGCTGTACGACGGGTTCTTCATGCTGTTCCTGCTCAAGAACGGGCGGGAACCGGATAGCGCGAGCGAGTTCAGCACGCGGATCCAGGAATTCCTGTCGGACTTCGAGCGCGGCGCGAAAAAGCTGAATATCGCGGCCGAGGATGTGTACGGCGCGAAGTTCGCGTTCTGCGCGGCCATCGACGAGATGGTGCTGTCGTCGCAGTTCAAGATCCGCACGGACTGGGAACGCCGGCCGCTGCAGCTCGTGCTGTTCGGCGAGCAGCTCGCGGGGGAGAAGTTCTTCCAGTATCTCGAGGAAGGTCGCGCGCAGGGCGCGGCGCGGCTGCAGTCGCTCGAGGTGTTTCATATGTGCCTGCTGCTCGGGTTCCAGGGCAAGTATCTGCTCGAAGGGCCGGAGAAGCTGGCTTACCTCACCGCGCGGCTGGGGGACGAGATCGCGCATATGAAGGGCAAGCGGGCGCCGTTCGCGCCGCATTGGCCGTTGCCGGATCAGATCGCGCATCGACTCAAACGCGAAGTGCCGGTGTGGGCGATCGGGGCGGTTTTTGCGCTGGTGGCGCTGCTCGGGTATCTCGGGCTCAATACGTATCTGAAGGACAAGACGCTGCAGGCGTTGGCGCCTTATTCGCAGGTCATCAAGGTCGGGCCGGAATCGGCCAATTTGACGATTTCGCTGCCTTGAGGGGCGGAGGTTTCTCGGCCTCGCTTCACGATGAGAAAGGACCGCCCCGGCGGTCCTTTTTTGTTGCGACGTACCATTCGTCGTGCTCGCGGCTACTCGCCGTTCGAATCCAGATCGAGGAAGTCGTCGTGGCGATCGAAGTGGTCGAGACAGCGGACGAGGTCGTCGATCGACGCGCCCGGTTTCTGACGACAGGCCAGATCGACGACGTCCTGGAAGTGCTCGCACGAGTAGCGGAATACGTAACCGAGCTCAGTGACACGTTCGGGGTAGCGCTCGCGATCCTCGTCGTCGACCTGTACCTTGTCGGCGATATAGATCGTCTGCCGCGGACACCAGTCTGCGTCGCCGTCATTTCCGTACACATCGTATTGCCACGCCGGATCGTAGCCCGCCGGCCGTTCGGCCTTCGCTCGCACAACCGCGATGAAGTCGGCAAGCGTGAACGTCCTGTTCTTGAAATCTTCCGGGCCGCGAATCTGCAATCCGATGCGCTCGCATTCGATACGCGCCAGCAATCGTTCGGCCCTGTCACGCTCGCACGCCAGCAGGCCGGCATCGAGGTCTCGTGCCGCCGCAAGCGCCCGCTCCAGGAACGGACGCGCCGATCCACTGCGTGACGTCTCGCACATCAGATCGCCCAGCGCGACGAGCGACTGGGCGAGTGCTACGCGATCGCCCTCCTGCTCGGCCTCAGTCAGCGCAAGATGCAGCACGGCTTCGCCTCGATCCGTCATGCCATGATCGAGCAGCATCAGCGCCTTGCGAAAGGTCTGCCGCGCACTCATCGCGACGCCTCGTTGCCGGGCAAATCCATCCAGACGTCTTCGTAGCCGGCGTCGTCGATGATGAAACGCGCGCCGGGCGGCAGCATCAAATAGGGCAAGACGAGCGGCAGGTAGGTGGGCAGATGTGCGGCGTGCAGCGGCTGGTAGAAATCGGGCGCGTCCGAATATTCGCCGCAGTGGAAAAACCAGCCGATGTCATCGCCTTCCGACAGCGCGATGCGCGTGCCATAGACAGGCATCCGCCCGAGCGTCGATATCGCGACCGCAACCTTGTGCTCGGGTTCGGCAGCGCGCAGAGCGTATCGCGCACACACGGCCTCCTGGCGCTCACGCCACTCGGCCGGATCATTCGTCAGGTTCATTTCCCGCCCCCTCCATGGCGCCCCGCATCGACAGAAAGGCCGTGAAACTGTCGGATACCGGCGTCGTCTCGCCCGTCTCGTGCGACCAAAGGACGACGGCCGGCTCGCACGATACCGCTGTCCGGTCGTAGTCGAAGCAGTAGTAGTCACCTGTCCCGAACTCGGCAAACGGCAACAAGTGCGAGAAATCGGCATCCGTATGGTCGAAATTGTCTCGCCACGCGCGCCAGCCCTCACTGTAGTGCCGAACGATCGAATTCCAGGTCTTGCGCGGATTGCGCGCATCGAAGACGGGGAACACGGACAATCCGCCAAGTGACCTGCCGTTGTTGAGAAGCAGCCATGCCGCGAACGAACGCGGCAACGCGCGGCCGAGCAATGCTTCGGCCGCTTCGATTTCGGCCACGGTCGTGCCGATGGTCGGTGTGGGGGGCATCGGTTGATCTTCCTGTCGGTATCCCCGACATACACGGGTTCGATTTTGCACCGTCACGACTCGAGCCACCAGTCGAGCAGCGTTTCGTCGTCCGGATCCTCGAAGTTCCGGTAGATGTTCGCGTAGTACCAGGCAAGGCCGGTTCTTGCCGTGAAGCCGTCGAAGACGGCACGGATTCGCTCGCCTCCCGCACCGGACGGCACCGATAACGCGAGCGAGCCGCCGTAACGACCATCAAGCGTACCGCCCAGTTCGGATTCGACCTCGCTCGCAAGCCGGTCGACTTCGCGATCCGGAATCGCGTCGCCATAGATCTGGATGCAGTAGTTTCCGCCGCGCTTCAGTACCGTGGCAGGACGATCGGGGTCATCCATGCGGACAAGATCGCCTTTCGCGAGATTCAGCGCCAGGCCAGGCGATGCCAGCAATTCGTAGATGCCCGGCTCGACCTGACGCGCGGGAAGTTCTTCATGAACCGGTGCATCTCCGGAGCTACCTGCGTAGACGTGGATCAGGTCGTCATCCTGGTCGGGGTCAAGCATTTCGTTCTCGCCGTAAGTAAGACCGTGTTTCAGTCAATCACTCGTGTCACCCGGGGCTGCCTGCGGATTGGCCTGCGCATTGCTTGAGACTGCTCGCCCGCACTCACCCGCCGACCATCTCCAGGAACACCACCGCTTCCGCATCGGGCAGCGCCTCGCTTATCCGCGCCCGGACTTCAGCAAGGAATGCCGGGCGGATTTCATACGTGTCGTCGACGATGTCGCGTGCGTACTTTCCGACGTACAGCTCGCACCAGATACACAGCGCGTGGGCGAAGTGCGTGAGGGATGACGCAACGCGCAATGGTGCCCAGGAGCCCGCGCCGTGGCGGTCGAACAGCACATCGCCTCCCGGGACGACGATAACGGGATCGCCGCCCATCTGACCCAGCACGATCCAGTCGTCGTGCCATCCGGACAGACGCCGGCCAGATGCGTCGACACGATAGCCGGTCTGGCCAAGCGCGAGACTCGCCTGGTTGCCGTACAACAGGAGGTCGTCAGCGGTCCAGGGAATCGACAGATCGACATCGTCGAGTGCGCTGAACCACGCAGCAATTTCATCGCTCACGGAGAGGGAGCTCGTGTGTGTTGCATGGTCGGGCGCAGGTGCGCCGATGCTTGCGTGCACGCCCACCGTGTCGCGAATTTCGACGATGAACTGCTTCAGATCCCGATCGTGCATCGTGCCTCCCGGCGACATGGCGCCTTGTCGAATCGCTTGCGAACGATACCGGTCTCGGGTCTCTCTGTCAGCCGCATGCCGACACATGAATTCACCGAAATCGTCGATGGAGTCATCGGTCGCTAAACGACTTGCGACCTTCGCATCCCGGACAACGTAATGCGCCGCGGGATTGCCGAGATAGACGGTGCCAAAAATGCATCCTCCTCGAGAAATCGAACGAGCGGATTGGCTGCAATCAGGATGTCCCGCCAGGATTTCATGATGACGTGTGGCAAACCATGTCGTCAGAACAGGATGAATTCATCGTTCTCTACGTAAAAGACGAATGCGTCGAGCAACTGCGAAACGCTCGGTTCGTCGATTTGGTCGTGGGCGTTGATCACGATATCTTCGATCGTCGCACTATTCAGCGTGACGCTCCAGCCGGGTTGCAGCGCGATCGAGGACGATGCATCGTCTTCGGCATGTTGCGCGTCTGCCGAGAACGCACCCTCTGTATCGAGCGTCCACGGCTTCGGCGGTAGATGGAGCCAGCCAGAGAAGTCGCCGGGCGTTTCGAGGATCTGCTTCAGGCTGACTACGGTCGTCAGGTCGGTTGTTGCGAGCATGGGTTGTAGGGGGTGGGAGTGACGTTTGGCGGTGCGGATGGCACGGCGTCGTGACATGCACGTGCGATATCGTCGGTAGATTCGTGTGAGCGCCGCAAAGCACGTACGTAGTTCGTCAGCATCACGGAATCGGACCTCAGCGCTCGCGCATGATGCCGCAAAAGGTCGTGATTATGCCAATGAAGCGAGGGGGAAACCTGCCACCATTTTTTTGCCGGGGCGCAGCTTATCCGATCTTTTGTGTGAGGCATAAACCGAGAGCCAAGGAACCACTTTTATGCCACGCAAACGCAAGGAGGAAGTGACGATTGAGCCGGGCACGACGGCTTGAACCTTGACCCGGCACTGATCAAGCAACTGGTGCCCGGGACGCTGAACCGGTCGACGATCAACGAACGGCTTGCAGCAGGCCTGCCAATCCGCGTCCAGGCGTCCAACTCCGTGCAATCCACTTTCATCATCAATTTGCTGCCCCTGAAATCGCAGTGAATTTCGAGTGATTTCGCCCGTCACTCGCGATACCCGCGCAACAACTTCTTGCGCGACTCCCCACGCCTTGTACGACGCCTCCCACACGCCAATCACGCGGCCGGCCGCCCCCGCCCCATGAAATCGATCTCAATCAGGGCCAATTCGACTTCCGGCGCGGCGCGGTTGCGAGTAGTGTCTACATGCCCGTATTCCGGCCGCCCCCGGGTTCGACCGATACCCGGCGCTCACCACACACGACACTGACCTCTGGAGATCTGCGATGAAACGTTCGAAGTTCCTGCTGTCGGGCCTGCTGCTCGCGTCGGCCCTCGGCTTCACGGCCGTCGCCGCGCATGCCGACGACCTGCTCGACTCGGTCAAGAAAGCCGGCGTGCTGCGCGTCGGCCTCGAGGGCACGTACCCGCCGTTCAACTCGCGCGGCACGTCCGGCCAGCTCGAGGGTTTCGACGTCGACGTCGCGAACGCGGTCGCCGGCAAGCTCGGCGTGAAGACGCAGTTCATCCCGACCGAATGGAGCGGCATCATCGCCGGCCTTCAGGCCGGCAAGTTCGACGTGATCGTCAACCAGGTCACGATCACGCCGCAGCGCAAGGAAGCGCTCGACTTCAGCGAGCCGTACACGTACTCGGCCGCTCAGCTGATCCAGCGCAAGGACGACACGCGCAACTTCAAGTCGCTCGACGATTTCAAGGGCAAGAAGCTCGGCGTGACGCTCGGCACCAACTACGACCAGATGGCGCGCACCGTGCCGGGCATCGAGGTGCAGACGTATCCGGGCGCGCCGGAGAAGCTGCGCGACCTCGCCGCCGGCCGGATCGAGGCGACGCTCGACGACCGCCTGATGCTGCCGTACATGATCAAGACGTCGAACCTGCCGCTGCGCGCGGGCGCAGTGCTGAACGGCGGCAAGCAGGAAATGGCGATCCCGTTCCGCAAGGGCAACCCGAAGTTCGAGAAGGCGATCAACGACGCGCTCGACTCGCTGCACAAGGACGGCACGCTGAAGAAGATCTCGATGCACTGGTTCGGCAGCGATGTGACCGTGCCGGTCGCGCAATAAACGGCACAGCCTCGACGCGTCACGCGCTTCGTGTCGACGAACGCGTGACGCTTTTTCTCAAGCCGCTTCGTCGAAGCGCGCCAGCAGCATCTGGCCGACCGGTGTCAGCGCCGGGCGCGCGGCCACGGCGTTCATGCGCATCTGCGTATCGTCGACCAGCCGCTTCTCGACCAGCACGGCAAAAGCCGGATTCGATGGATCGACGCTGTCCGGCGCACGTGCAACGCGCAACAGCATCGAGAATTCATGCGGGCTCAGCATGGTCCCTGTCTCCTGATCGTCCGCGATCCGGTTCGAACCGGCGTCGATCGTATCTTCGAATGTAATGGCGCGTGGCATGACTGCCGCGCCGCCGGGAGCGAGATCCCGGCAGGCCTGCCTGCGACGCGGGCACGTCGTCGCGAGCGGGTTGTGCACGTCCCGGCTTCGGCGATGCCGCCGCGACGGGAACGTGCAACGTTATGGGCGCACCATGACGCGGCCATGACAGGAAAACAGGGCGCAAGACAGCGCGCGTTACATGCCGCTTCGATTCGATGCCGATCCAATTGACGAAGGCGGATCGCATGCTCGGCCGGCGGTTACCTGCTCGCCGGTTGTTTCGCACCCTTCATCGCGGGTCGACCGAATACGGGAACCCGCCGCTTGCCGATCCGCTCGCATGGCGCATGCAGCGCGCGACCACGTTCACCGCGCGCCCGAGCGTCATCCCGACGAGCACGCCCCATACCGCGAACGACAGCATCACGAAGCCGCTCGTCGCCGCCCACGGCGCGTGCACGGCGACCGCGTAATGGATGCCAGTTTCGGCGACGAACGTCAGCATCAGCGTGACGAGCAGGCTGGCGTCGCCAGGCAGGCGCACGCGCAGGCCCGACGACGCCGGACGGTACTCGAGCCGCCACCGGCTCGCGTGCAGCCAGCCCAGCGCCGCACCGCTCACGACGGCTCCCAGCGCAATCGCGTTCGCGTCGATGCCGGCATGCGGAAAGAGTCCGTTCAGGCTGACGATGCCGAGCATCCCGAACGCCACCGGCGAGATCAGCGGTCGGGCCGCCGGCACCTCGCGCGGGAAACAGCGCTTGATGCCGATGTAGAGCAGCACGCAGAACATTACGTACACGTAAGGCTTCAGGTGAAGGAGCGCGGACATGGTCGGAGTCGCCTGGTCGGAGTGGACACGGCAACACCGTACTGCGCCGCTCAGGCAGACGGCACAACTTGCGACGGGCGGCCGGAATTTGCGGACGAGTTGCGCGTCGCGGCGATGATCGTCCGGCGAATCGGGACGAATGACGCGCCACCGAATCCGGCCGCCGGCGACGTCCGAGCTGAATGGTCCACGCTCCCCCGCCGGCCGGCGCTTCGTGCTCGACGCGCAACCGGCAACACCCCGTGTCCTTCCGCAGCACCTTCCACTACACTCGTGGCGGAAACCGGCCAACCGTCGGCAGCCGACGCGCTTCGTCGCAGCCGCGCGCCGTTCGTCGCAACGCGCGCGTTATCGGCCCGTCCGGCAGTAAGGTCAGGCCATCGGCGCATCGCGCGCCCACCTTCACCCGACACCATGCGAGCCACGTCCGACCCGTCGCCGATTCCGCAGCCACCCGCCGGCGCCCCGCCGCGGCTGCTCCGCGATCCGTCCGCGCTACTCGCGTTCGCGTGCTTCAACTCGGTCGTCGGTCTCGGTTTCTGGGCGATCCATTTCAACGAACCGCTGCTGCCCTACCTCGTCGTCGCCAACACGATCGGCTTCTGCGCGCTGCTGTTCAGCCACGCCGCCGACCGGCTGCTGCCGCGCAAGCCCGGGCTCGCGCTGAAGACCGTCGTGATTGCACCGGCCAGCGTGCTCATCGGTTTCGAGATATCGGCAGCGATCGTCCGCGGGAACGTGCCGAACGTGTTCGGGCGCGCCCGCCTCGGAACGTGGGACAACTACGGGCCGTCGTTGCTCATCTCGGCGATCCTGTTCGTGTGCGTATCGTTGTTCCTGCAATCGATGCGCATGCGTGCGACGCTCGAGACCGAGCGCCGCGAAGCCGCCGAAGCGCGCCAGTCCGAGACTGCCGCGCGCCTGGCACTGCTGCAGGCGCAGATCGAGCCGCACTTCCTGTTCAATACGCTCGCGAACGTGCAGAGCCTGATCGAGCGCGACCCGGCCCGCGCGTCGACGATGCTCGACAGCCTGAACCGCTACCTGCGCGCGAGCCTGCGGCGCACGCGCGATGCGACGTCGACGCTCGGCGAGGAACTCGAACTCGTTGAAGCACTGCTGAAGATCGCATCGATCCGGCTCGGCGAGCGGCTTTCTTATACGATCGACGTGCCGGCGAACCTGCACGCGCTGCCGTTCTCGCCGCTGCTGCTGCAACCGCTCGTCGAGAATGCACTGCTGCACGGGATCGAACCGTCCATCGACGGCGGCGTGATCGTGATTCGCGGCAGGATGCGTGGCGACAGACTCGAACTCAACGTGATCGATACGGGCGTCGGCCTCGGCAAAAGCGACACGCGCCTGCATGGCGGCGTCGGGCTCGCCAATGTCGCGGCGCGCATCCGGACACTGCACGGCGAGCGTGGCCGAGTCTGCGTCGAAACGAACGCCGCCGCCGCGCATGGCGTCACCGCTACCCTGCTGATCCCGATCGACTGACATGCCGACCGCCCTCATCGCCGACGACGAACCGAACCTGTCCGCCTCGCTCGCGCAGCGGCTGGGGCAGCTCTGGCCCGAACTGGAAATCGTTGCGATGCCGCGCAACGGCATCGAAACGCTGGCCGCGCTGAATGCGTCGCCACGCCCGGACATCGCGTTCCTCGACATCCGGATGCCCGGCATCGACGGGTTGAAGCTCGCCGCGCTGGCGCCGGACGTGCATGTCGTGTTCGTCACGGCCTACGACGAATACGCGGTCGATGCATTCGATCGCGCGGCCGTCGACTACCTGTTGAAGCCGGTGACGGACGAGCGGCTGCTGCGGTGTATCGCGAAGCTTCAGCGCGGCGGGCCGGCGCTTGCGCAGGCCGATGCGCTTGCGCAGGCGGCACAAGCAAGAGAAGCGGTGCCGATCCGCTGGCTGACGGTAGGCGTGAAGGATGCGACGCGGCTCGTATCGGTCGACGATGTGCTGTATTTCCAGGCGTCGGAGAAATACACGGAAGTCGTCACGGCTGGCGAACGGCTCGTGATTCGCACGCCGCTGAAAGAGCTGATGCAGCGGCTCGATCCGGAGCGGTTCGCGCAGGTGCATCGCGGCGTGATCGTTGCGTATGCAGCGATCGATCGCATCGAGCGCGACTTGCTCGGGAGATTGCGGATTCGCGTGCATGGGCAGCGGGAAATGCTGCCCGTCAGTCGTGCGTATGCGGGGTTGTTCAGGCAGATGTGAGGGGCGTCTGCTTGCGGCACGCTTAACAAGGTTACGTTCCGACAACGCGTGAACGACACGTTGTCAAACCGCACACCATCCAACACAATCGCGCGATCAGGTTGCACTCGGCTGTATTGCCCCAAGTCGACAAGACACCCTCCCCACTAGCCGGCGCTGAAACGATGAAAACACTGCGTGGATTAACGACATGCGTGGTTGCAACGCTCGTAAGCGGCTGCGTCGCCACGCCTGATCTCATCGGCGAAAACACCGCGGGCATCGCGCCGACAGAAGCGACCGCGATCCTGGTCGTCGTGGACGGCAAGGCATTCGACAGGCCCGAGTACGGCAGCGAAGGGCACGCGTATCTCGCCGGACTGGGTGAAGGCATCCAGGCTGCACTGGCCGGTGTGCCGGCGAGAATCGTCGAGCTGGACGAGATGAAGTTCGTGAATCCGGTACCAGCGGCACTGCGGGCCATGAGGCCGAGTCATACGATCCGCCTGTTCACGGAGTCCGGGACCACGCGTAACGGCACGCCCATCAGCGCGACGTGGCAAATGGAGGTATCGAATGTGACGACAACCCTCGTCCCGGCGACCGGCGACAAGCCGGGCGGTACCCGCTACACGATCAAACCGATCTACAAGGCGCGCGCCGATGGGGAGACATGTCTCGATTCGGACAGCTTCGCGAAAAAGTGCGGTGCGGCGATGGGAAAGATGTTTGACGATACGCTGCGCGCCGCGCATGTGGTGCAGATGAGTGCGGGGACGGCCGCTCAGCCGGCCAACTGAAGGGCCGCGCGGGAATGACGAAGGGCTGCGCCATGCATCGCGCAGCCCTTCGCTGGACAGCGTGGCGGGTAACCGGGCCGAACCCGCTGTCACCTCGACTCGGCCGTCCCGGTCGTTCGAATCACGAGCGCGCCGAAGTCGGCAACGATGAAATCAGAACGGCACCACATGAGGTCTTGTGACCTTCGAACGCCGCATGCGCCCCCTCGATATCGAACTGCCCGTCGCCCTCGACGACGACGCACGGCCCATGTAACGGGCACGTGCAGCGGTCACCGACACGTGCGGGCGCACGCCCCATGACATCGCTGTTCGACGCGCCCATCTCGACATAACCGCCGTGACTGTGGACGTCGCCCACTCGAATGATTCCTCGCATGATCGGTTATCCGGTCAGTAGGAATAGCCCTGCATGCCATAGCTGGTGTCGTGACGACGGCCCCACCACGGCAGGTACGCATTGTTCTCGCCACGCGCGCGGAACCAGTCCTTGTCCGCATCGATCGGCACGACTTTCGACGGTGGCAACACCACCACCGCTGTCGGGTGCTGCGCATCCGTCGTCCCCGCAACCAGCACCTTCTCGCCAAGATGATTCGCCCGGCCGATCGCCAGCACCACGTCCGTCAGCGCCGTACCCGCTCCCATCGGGCCCAGCAGCGCCGGCGTATTGAACGTCTGCTTGCTGAAGTTGTAGTCCGGCAACACTTCCGTCAGCGTCTGCGACAACGCGCCGATCCGCTCCGACGCCGCTTCGCCGCCCCGGCCCGCGTCATGCACCACGAAGTTCAGCGACGGCACCGGCACGCCCGCGTTGCGCGCCGCGCCGTCGATCGTGGCTTTCCACGCCTGCACCGTGCGCGTGGTGCCGGCCTTCGCCTCGTAGTCCTTGACGTTGCCCGTCGCCGCGCGGCCGATCCAGGCCAGCGGTTCGCGCTCCGTCTTGAAGTTCGGCCCGACGAGGAACAGCACCACCATGTTCTCGTTGATCTGCGCGTCCTTCGGCGGGAAGCTCGGGGCGTCCCAGTTCATCACCCACGCGCTCTTGTCCGGGTTCGCCTGCAGGTAATCCAGTGCGCGGTTCAGCGATGTGAATCCGGCGTTTGCGCCGCCTTGGTTGACGTGGACGTCGGGCGGGGTGTCTTTGCTCCAAAGGTCCAGGAAGTATTTGTTCCCGATGTTGAACTCCCTGGTAATGCTCTCCTGCAAATAAGCCTGAGCCTCGCCAGCGTCCAGTCTATCCGGCACGGCAAACTCAACATGGATACCAGCCAGTTCACGCCAATCATCCTTATTCTTGGACTTGACCGTGTAGAAATACTTGGCGTTCGTCACATAGCGATCGCCGAACAGGCCAAGCAATTTTCGAACGTACTTGTGATAGAAGCCTTTGAATGTTTCCGTTCCTTGGTTGCCGTACACCAGCGCACCAATTGACTGCAACTTCGAAAATTTCTGCGGCATCGTCCGAACCATATCGTCGTTCTTGTTCGGCTGAACAAGAACCATTGTCCAGAGAATCTGCCACTCCGTCGGATAGTCGCGCCGCTGCAACGGATTCAGCCACTCCAACCCGACAACTTGTACGATGAACGGCTGAGCGCTTTCGCTCGTATCCAACGCAGTGGCATCTTTCTGAATCACAGTATCGGCCTGCACCGGCACCACCATCACGACGGCCAACACAACAAACGCCAGAAGCGCACCCAGGAACGATCCTGTAGACAATCGATTCACCCATTCCCCCGAACTCTATTCGTCACGAAACCCGCGTGCAGCAAAAATACTCGAGCTGCACATCATACCCATCGTGGCAATCAATCAACGGAACGGAGTCGGGATCAGCCGGAGTGTTACCCATCCGATCATTGGAAAAATCTCACCGATATCAAGCAAACAACTTGAAAACCAGTATCAGAAACAGCCTTTACCCATAAACTCAATGCAAGTTGTCAGACACGTCGCAAGGAAATAAACCCTGGATATAACAAAGGGCTAAGCGAATATCGCATAGCCCTTTGTTTCGAAACGTGGTGCCCAGGTACGACTATCGCCACTCGCGAAGCCGCCCCCTTCCGCGCACAATCAGCCGCTCCAGCGGTTCTTCGACAAATACTTCAATCCCGAATCGCAGACCACCACTGCAATCGTCCTGCCACGCATCTCGCCGGCCAGCAGCTGCCGCGCCGACACGACGTTCGTGCCTGACGAAAATCCGCCGAAGATCCCTTCCTTCTACTCAAGCTCGCGTGCGATCCGCAGCGGTTCGCCCCCCCCTGCAACCGGCAGAAAACCGTCTGCGCGCATGTCGTTCAGAAACGGAAGATCGCTGATCGAATAGGCGCTACCCTGGATCGGATGCTCGGGTCGCGTGACGGGTTACCCCGCGATCGGCGCCGCCCCAACCGGCTCGACGGCATAACAGCGAACTGCAAAATTCCGTTCCTTGAGCGCCTTGCCGACACCGACACCGACAAAGCTACCGTCCGAACAGACAAAATCGACGAACCCGTCGATACGGCCATCGGTCGCCTCCCGGATTTCCGCCCCGGTCGTCCTGTAGTGCACGAGTCAGTTGCCGTCGCGATGAAACTGATCGGAGCGAAACGCACCTCGCTCGGCTTCGATACGCTGAGCTTCGCGGTCGACGAGTTCGAGATCGCCTTGCGACACCTGCCCGGGAACGGAGTCCGCCAACTGATCGACCCGCATGACTTCCGCGCCCAACATGCGCATCATCCTGGCCCGCTCCTCGGAGTTGACCTTCGACATCACCGCGACGAACGGTATGCTCTTGCTATGGAGATTTGCCGGGCAGATCGGGCAATGCCGAAGCGATTGGCCGGGCTAACTGTCGCTGCGCAGAACAAACGACAACCCATGGGCCAGTAAAGTGAGCGCTGAAACGACGAAGGGCCGGGAGGAAAACCTCCCGGCCCTTCGTACAATATGGTGCCGGCTGCAGGACTCGAACCCGCCACCTGATGATTACAAATCAACTGCTCTACCAGATGAGCTAAGCCGGCGTAGCGCGAGATTCTACCTCATTTCACGATCTTGAGGCGAGGCCTGTTGCCACCTTTCGAACCGTCGCCATCGCCGTCGGTTTTCGGTGGTTCGTCGGCGCCTTCGGAGGGTTCCTCGTTCGCGCCGCGGTCGGCAACCGGCGTCAACGCAGCAGGCGACTCGTCACGCTGCGCATCATCCGCCTGCGCGGCTTCTTCGTCGAACGCGCCCGAATCCTCGCCTTCGCCCGCAACCGCATCGACCTGGAACGCCATCCCCTGCCCGTTCTCGCGCGCATAGATCGCGAGCACGTTGGCAACCGGAATCTCGATCTTGTGCGCCTTCCCGGAGAACCGGGCCGTGAACTCGATCCACTCGTTGCCCATCTGCAACTGGCTCGTCGCCTCGAAGCTGATGTTGAGCACGATCTCGCCGTCACGCACGAACTGACGCGGCACGCGCGTCGAGTTGTCGACCCTCACCGCGATATGCGGTGTGTAACCGTTATCGGTGCACCACTCGTACAGCGCGCGCAGCAGATAAGGCTTCGTTGAAATCTCTTGCATCACAATCCTCGAACCCGGAGCGGGCGCGCGGCACGCCGCGCCGCCCTCCCCGTCTTGCCTTCATTGCATCATCAACGACGCATGACCTTTTCGGACGGCGTCAGTGCTTCGATATAGGCCGGCCGGCTGAAGATCCGCTCGGCGTACTTCATCAGCGGCGCGGCGTTCTTCGACAGCTCGATGCCGTAGTGATCCAGACGCCACAGCAGCGGCGCGATCGCGACGTCGAGCATCGAGAATTCCTCGCCGAGCATGTACTTGTTCTTCACGAAGATCGGCGCGAGCTGCGTCAGGCGATCGCGGATCGCGAGGCGTGCCTTCTCGTGATTCTTCTCCGCTGCCTTGCCCTTCTCGTTCTCGAGCGTGCTGACGTGGACGAACAGTTCCTTCTCGAAGTTGAGCAGGAACAGGCGTGCACGTGCGCGCTGCACGGGGTCGGCCGGCATCAGTTGCGGGTGCGGGAAGCGCTCGTCGATGTACTCGTTGATGATGTTCGATTCGTACAGGATCAGGTCGCGCTCGACCAGGATCGGTACCTGACCGTACGGGTTCATCACCGAAATGTCTTCCGGCTTGTTGAACAGGTCGACGTCACGGATTTCGAAGTCCATGCCCTTCTCGAACAGCACCAGCCGGCAACGCTGGGAGAACGGGCAAGTTGTGCCGGAATACAGAACCATCATGTTTGCGTTTCCTCAAAAAAGCCGAGGGCCGGCACGCGGCGAACCTCCTTCCGGGGTTCCACCTTGCGCCGGCCCCACGCCGGTCAGGCGTGATTACTTGATATCTTTCCAGTACGCGGCATTGAGCCGCCAGGCCAGGAAAGTCAGGACACCGAGAAAGATCAGCACCCATACGCCGAGGCGTTTGCGGGTCTGCTGAGCCGGCTCGGACATCCAGGTCATGTACGCCACCAGGTCGGCAACCGCAGCATCATAATCCACCGCGGACAGTGTCCCCGGCGTGACCTGCTGGAAGCCGACGAGCGTATGGACCTTCTCGCCCGTCTCCTCGTCCGTCTTGTCTTCGAATTTGGCGGTGCGCTGCCCCTGCAGCTGCCACAGTACATGGGGCATGCCGACGTTCTCGAACACCGCGTTGTTCCAGCCGGTCGGCCGCGTATCGTCGCGGTAGAAGCTGCGCAGATACGTATACAGCCAGTCGCGGCCGCGCGCGCGCTCCTCGACCGACAGGTCGGGCGGTGAGGTGCCGAGCCAGTTCTTCGCGTCTTCAGGCCGCATCGCGACGGACATCGTGTTGCCGATCTTGTCGGTCGTGAACAGGAGATTCTTTTCGATCTCCTTCTGGGATATGCCCAGATCCGTCAGACGGTTGTAGCGCATCAGGTTCGCGCTGTGGCAGTTCAGGCAATAGTTTACAAACAATTGCGCGCCGTGCTGAAGCGAAACGAGATTTTCCGTGTTATCGGGCGCCCGGTCGAGCGGAAAATTACCTTCCGCCCGCACCGCCGGCGCCACCAGCAGCGCACACGCGGTCGCCCCGATCAGCGCGAGTGTCGAAAGCAGTTTCTTCATGTCGTTCTCTCCTCGCTCACGTTAATGGGGCTTGAAGCGCACCCGCTCCGGCGGCTGCTCGAACGTGCCAAGCGGCGTCCAGACGGGCATGCCGAGGAAGAACGCGAAGTAGATCAGCGCGCAACACTGCGCGATCAGCGTGGCCGCCGGCGATGGTGGCCGCGTGCCGAGGAACGCGAGGGTCAGGAACGCCGCGACGAAGATCCCGAGGAACACCTTGTGGAACAGCGGCCGGTAGCGGATCGACTTCACCGGGCTGCGGTCGAGCCACGGCAGGAAGAACAGCGTGATCACCGCCGAACCCATCACGACGACGCCCCAGAACTTCGACTCCGTCAGGTACATGAAGACGACGATCGCCGCGGCCAGCACCGGCAACCCGGCCTTCCACTTGCCGCGCGCGCGGATCAGCGCGAGCACGCCGAGCAGCGCGATGACGATCATCAGGACGATCTTGAACGGGTCGGTGGTCGCGCGCAGCATCGCGTAGAACGCGGTGAAGTACCAGACCGGCGCGATCTCGGGCGGCGTCTGCAACGGGTTCGCCGGGACGAAGTTGTTCGCCTCGAGGAAGTAGCCGCCCATCTCCGGCGAGAAGAACACGATCAGCGCGAACACCATCAGGAACACGCACACGCCGAGGAAATCGTGCACCGAGTAGTACGGGTGGAACGGGATGCCGTCGAGCGGAACGCCGTTCTCGTCCTTCTTCGCCTTGATCTCGATACCGTCCGGGTTGTTCGACCCCACTTCGTGCAGCGCCACGAGGTGCGCGATCACGAGGCCGACCAGCACGAGCGGAATCGCGATCACGTGGAACGCGAAGAAGCGGTTCAGCGTGACGTCCGACACGACGTAGTCGCCGCGAATCCACAGCGACAGGTCCGGGCCGACGAACGGGATCGCCGAGAACAGGTTCACGATCACCTGCGCGCCCCAGAACGACATCTGGCCCCACGGCAGCAGGTAACCGAAGAACGCCTCGGCCATCAGGCACAGGAAGATCGCGCAGCCGAAGATCCACACGAGCTCGCGCGGCTTGCGGTACGACCCGTAAAGCAGCCCGCGAAACATGTGCAGGTAGACGACCACGAAGAACATCGACGCGCCCGTGGAGTGCATGTAGCGGATCAGCCAGCCCCACGGCACCTCGCGCATGATGTACTCGACCGACGCAAACGCGAGCGTCGAGTCGGGCTTGTAGTTCATCGTCAGGAAGATGCCGGTGACGATCTGGTTGACGAGCACCAGCAGCGCGAGGGAGCCGAAGAAGTACCAGAAGTTGAAGTTCTTCGGCGCGTAGTACTCGGAAACGTGCTTTTTCCAGGTGGACGTGAGCGGGAAGCGCTGATCGATCCAGCCGGTGAGACCTGTCGTGGAGACTTCCTTGTTGTCGGCCATCACGCTTCTCCTTTCTCGTCCTTGCCGATCACGAGGGTCGTCGCCGACGTGAACATGTAGGGCGGGATGTCGAGATTCTGAGGCGCCGGCTTATTCTTGAACACACGGCCGGCGAGGTCGTAGGTCGAACCGTGGCACGGGCAGAGGAAACCGCCCGGCCAGTCGTCCGGCAGGTTCGGCTGCGGACCCGGCGTGAAGCGCTGGCTTGGCGTGCAGCCGAGGTGCGTACACACGGCCATCACGACGAGAATGTTCTTGCGATCGGCCCGCGAGCGATATTCGTTCGCACAATACGCGGGCAACGGCATCGTATAGGGCTTTTCGGTGGTCGGATCGGCCACTTCCTTGTCGGCCTTGACCACGTCGGCAAGCATCGCGTCGGTGCGGTTCAGGATCCACACCGGCTTGCCGCGCCACGGCACGGTCACCATTTCACCGGGCTTCAGCCCGCTGATGTCGACTTCGACCGGTGCTCCGGCCGCTTTCGCTTTCGCGGACGGCGCAAGCGACGCCGCGAAAGGTATGACGGTGGCGACGCCTCCTACGCCACCTGCTACGGATGTCGCAATCAGCCAGGTACGGCGGCCGCTGTCGACGCGTTTCTCTTCCTTGTCTCGCATCACACGCCCCACTTCTGAGTTGGATTTTCCGTCACGACTTTCCATTCCGCCGCTAGTTTGCTCGAATGGAGTCGCCATTTACAAGGCCCGGAGATGAAAATCCCTTCGAAGTGATTGATAGTTAAGGGTTTCCCCCCACTATCGGAGCGATTAAATCATTTCTCTATTAAGCATCCGCTACATTGAGAAATTTCGATGCGCTGCCGCAAATCCGGCACTCAGACCGGGTTATGGATATCGATAAAAAGGTGTTCGATACCGAATTCTTCGGACAAGTGGGCGCCGAGTGCCTGGATTCCATAGCGTTCGGTCGCATGGTGCCCTGCCGCAACGAACGCGACGCCGCTCTCCGCGGCCGTGTGCGTCACGTATTCGGACACCTCGCCGGTCAGGAACACGTCCGCGCCGGCATCGATCGCCGCGTCGAAATAGCTCTGCGCGGCGCCCGTGCACCACGCGATGCGCCGCAGCTGCATGTCCGGATCGCCGAGCACGAGCGGCGTGCGGCCGAGCGTGCGCTCGACCTTCGCGACGAAGTGCTCGAGCGAGACGGGCATCGGCAGCGTGGCCATCCAGCCGAGGTCGCCTTCGCCGAAACGCTGCTCGCCGATCAGCCCGAGCCGCTCGCCGAGCTGCGCGTTGTTGCCGAATTCGGGATGCGCGTCGAGCGGCAGGTGAAACGCGAACAGGTTCAGGTCGTTCGCGAGCAGCAGCTTCAGGCGCTGATACTTGCGGCCCGTGATCTGCGGCGGCTCGTTGCGCCAGAAATAGCCGTGATGGACGAGCACGGCATCCGCCCCCCATTCGAGCGCGGCTTCAAGAAACGCGACCGACGCCGTTACGCCGGTGGCGATCTTCTCGATCTTGCGACGCCCCTCGACCTGCAGGCCGTTCGGGCAATAGTCCTTGAAGCGCGCGGTTTCAAGGGTATTGTTCAAGTACAATTCAAGTTCGATCCGATCCATATAAACCTCTAATCCATTCAGATGCTTAGACGCTTCTGGCTGTTCTTCGCGCAGGCGGTTACCGTGCTGCTCGCGCTGATGTTCATCGTCGTGACGCTCAAGCCGCAATGGCTGCAACGGCAAGGACAGCTCGGCAAGCAGCTCGCCACGCCGATCGTTGCGCTGCGGGAAGTCGCGCCGGGCATCGGCGGCGCGCCGGCGACCACGTCGTACGCGGAAGCCGCGCAGAAGGCGATGCCGGCCGTCGTCAACGTCTTCTCCAGCAAGGACGGCTCGCTGCCGCCCGATCCGCGCGCGAAAGATCCGCTGTTCCGCTACTTCTTCGGCGACCGCAACGCCCGCAAGCAGCAGGACGAACCGGCCGCCAACCTCGGCTCGGGCGTTATCGTGAGCCCGGAAGGTTACATTCTAACGAACCAGCACGTCGTGGACGGCGCCGACCAGATCGAGGTCGCGCTCGCCGACGGGCGCACGGCTACCGCGAAGGTGATCGGCAGCGATCCCGAAACGGACCTCGCCGTGCTGAAGATCAACATGACGAACCTGCCGACGATCACGCTCGGCCGCTCCGACCAGTCGCGGGTCGGCGACGTCGTCCTCGCGATCGGCAACCCGTTCGGCGTCGGCCAGACGGTCACGATGGGGATCATCAGCGCACTGGGCCGCAACCACCTCGGCATCAACACGTTCGAGAACTTCATCCAGACCGACGCGCCGATCAACCCCGGCAACTCGGGCGGCGCACTGGTCGACGTGAACGGCAACCTGCTCGGCATCAACACCGCGATCTACTCGCGCTCGGGCGGCTCGCTCGGCATCGGTTTCGCGATTCCCGTGTCGACCGCGCGCACGGTGCTCGAAAGCATCATCACGACGGGCTCGGTTACGCGTGGCTGGATCGGCGTCGAGCCGCAGGACGTCACGCCGGAGATCGCCGAATCGTTCGGGCTTCAGCAGAAATCGGGCGCGATCGTCGCCGGCGTGCTGCAGGGCGGCCCGGCCGACAAGGCCGGCATCAAGCCGGGCGATATCCTGGTCTCGGTCAACGGCGAGGACATCACCGACACGACGAAGCTGTTGAACACGGTCGCGCAGATCAAGCCGGGCACGCCGACCAAGGTGCACGTCGTACGCAAGGGCAAGGAGTTCGACATGAACGTCGTGATCGGCAAGCGCCCGCCGCCGCCGAAGCAGACGCTCGACGAGCAGGACAGCGATACCGAATGACGTCGGGCGGGCGGCGCGCAGCCGCGTGCCGAACTCCACCGGAAACGAAAAAGGGCAGCCGCATGGCTGCCCTTTTGCTTTGCATCGAAAGACCTTCTTTCCGGGATGGCGGCCTCGCCGCACGCGTTCCGGCCAGCGACACCACCCGGCCGCTCAGGCCTGGCCGGAAACCCGCCTGCCGTGCATCGCCCGGCGCGCCGCCATCAGCTGGCGGCTTCGCCGTTCCCCGCCTCGCCTTCCTCGGCCGGCTTCTTCGGCACGAAGAACCGCGCGGCCAGCAGCCCGATCTCGAACAGCACGATGAGCGGCAACGCGAGCATCAGTTGCGAGAATACGTCCGGCGGCGTAACGACCGCCGCGACGACGAACGCGCCGACGATCACGTACGGCCGCATCTCCTTGAGCTTCTTCAGCGACAGCACGCCCATCCGGACGAGCAGCACGACGACGATCGGCACCTCGAACGTGACCCCGAACGCGATGAACATCCCGAGCACGAAGCTCAGGTAGTTGTCGATGTCGGTGGTCATTTCCGCCCCGAGCGGCGCGTTGTAGTGCGCCATCACGCGGAAGATCGTCGGGAACACGAGGAAGTACGCGAATGCCATCCCGCACAGGAACAGGAAGTAGCTGCTGCCGACGAGCGGCGCGACGAGCTTTTTCTCGTGCTGGTACAGCCCCGGCGCGACGAACGCCCAGATCTGGTACAGCACGATCGGCAGCGCGATCACCAGTGCGACGAGCATCGTGACCTTCATCGGCACGAAGAACGAGCCGGTGACGTCGGTGACGATCATCTTGCCGTCCTTCGGCAGGTTCTCCATCAACGGCCGCGCAAGCAGCCGGAAGATGTCGGGCGCCCAGTAGACGAGCCCGAGGAACACGACGATCACGGCCGCCCCCGCGCGAATGATGCGATCGCGAAGCTCGACGAGATGGGAAATGAAAGTTTCTTCCGGGGCGTCGCCCGGGTTCTGCTGGGGGTCGCTCACACCGGCCCTCGGTAGGATTGACGAGCGAGCATGCGCTCGGCTCAGAAGAAGCGCGTCGGCCGGCGCAGGCTGGCCGGCTGGTGGCGCGCGACGCGCGCGGCGCCCGACTGCACGTGCGTGCGGCGGGTGGTCGCGCGCTTGTACCAGACAGGCGCAGCCGCCTGCTTGACGCGCCAGTTGCGGCGCTTGGGCGCGAGCGCGGCCGTACTGCCGCGCCACGACGGCGCCGCGGGCGTGTCGGACTCATGGGACCCGGTGCTGCCCGACGCTTCGTCAAGGCCGCCAACCGCGGAATGCCACGTGTCGTTCAATTCCTTTTCGTGCTCGCGCAGGTTGTCGTGAATCGTCGTCTCGACATTGCGCGCAGCCGATTCGAAATCGGTCTTCATCGTCCGCAGCGCGTCGAGTTCGATTTCGCGCGAGACCTCGGCCTTCACGTCGTTGATGTACCGCTGCGCGCGGCCGAACAATGCGCCTGCCGTACGCGCGACGCGCGGCAGGCGCTCGGGGCCGAGCACCACGAGCGCGACGACGCCGATCAGCGCCATCTTCGAAAGACCGAGATCCAGCATCGCGAATGCCTGTCAGCGTGCCGGCGTTACGCCTTGTTCGAATCGGAACGCGTCGTTTCCTTCGCGTTGACGTCGACCGAGCCCGAGCGCGGCAGTTGCTGCGCGTCAGCCGGTGCTTCACCGTCCTTCATGCCGTCCTTGAAACCCTTCACGGCGCTGCCGAGATCGTTGCCGATATTGCGCAGCTTCTTCGTACCGAAAACCAGCGCGACGATCAGCAGCACGATCAGCCAGTGCCAAATGCTCAATCCACCCATGATGAAACCTCTCCTCAACCACGCCGCTACGCGGCGCAAATCGCCGGCAACGTGCCGGCTTCGACTATCGATGCGGGGAAACGCCCCGCGCCGTCAACCCATCCGCTGCCAGGGGCGCGGGCCGGCCAGGATATGCGCGTGCAGGTGGTAGACCTCCTGCCCGCCGCCCGGGCCTGTATTGATCACCGTACGGAAACCCGTTTCGCCGCCCGTATAGGCGACGCCGAGCTGGCCGGCGAGACGCGAGACGAGCAGCATCAGCCGGCCGAGCATCGGCGCATCGGCCTCGCTCGCCGCCGACAGCGTCGGCAGATGCTGGCGCGGAATCACGAGCACGTGCGTCTCGGCCGCCGGGCGGATGTCGCGGAACGCGACGAATTCGTCATCCTCGTGCACCTTCGTGCTCGGGATCTCGCCTGCCGCGATCTTGCAGAACAGGCAATTCGGATCGTGACTCATGTTGCTCCTGCAGACGCCCGAACGCGGCCGGTCAGAACCAGGCCTGCGGATCGAGCGGCTTGTTGTCGTTCAGGTACAGCCAACCCTTGATGATACGGTACAGCGTCCAAATCCACGTGACAAACATCACTGCGAATCCGATCACCACGAACATCAGCGCGAACCCGATCACGTACGCGATCAGCGCGCGCCAGAACGTGCGGATCTGCCACTCGAAGTGGGCGGCATACGGCGTGCCGGCCACATCGTCGCGCTTCACGTAGTTGATGATGATCGCGATGATGCCCGTGACGCCGCCCGTGAGCCAATGAAACGCATAGAGGCCGTAGAGCACGTGAGTCAACGTGCGCAGCCCGTTCAGGCGTTCGGCGTCCGCGGCCCCCGGCACCGACGGCGGCGGAAACTGACTTGGCGTATCGGTCATGATGCTACCCCCGTTAGATGACAATTCTTACAGCTTACCGCACTGTGGCCATCCCGCGACAAGGGTCTGTCACCCGCCGTTTTCCTCACGCTCGCGACGCTTGCGCAGGGCCTTCTCCTCGATCCCCGACAGCCCTTCGCGGCGCTCGAGCTCGGCGATCACGTCGGCCGGGCTCAGGTCGAAATGCGACAGCATCACGAGGCAGTGGAACCACAGGTCGGCCACCTCGCCGACGAGCGCGGTCGGCGCGCCGCCCTGGCGCACGTCCTTCGCGGCCAGCACGACTTCCGTCGCCTCTTCGCCGATCTTCTTCAGCACCGCGTCGTCGCCCTTGTGGAACAGGCGCGATACGTACGATTGATCGGGGTCGCCGCCCTTGCGGCTATCGATCACGGCCGCGAGGCGCAGCAGCGTGTCTTCGGTCGATTGCGTCATTTGTAGATGTGTTCGGGATCTTTCAGCACCGGTTCGACCGCGACCCAGTCGCCGCTGTCGACGGTGCCTTCGAATTTCTGGAAGAAGCACGAATGCCGGCCGGTGTGGCACGCGATGCCCGACACCTGCTCGACCTTCAGCAGCACGACGTCCTCGTCGCAATCGAGCCGCACTTCGTGCACGTGCTGAACGTGGCCCGACTCCTCGCCCTTGAACCACAGGCGCTTGCGCGAACGCGAATAATAGACCGCGCGCTGCGTCTCGATCGTCTTCGCCAGCGCCTCGCGGTTCATCCACGCGAACATCAGCACGTCGTTCGTCGACGCCTCCTGCGCGATCACCGGCACGAGGCCGTTGTCGTCCCAGCGGACCTTGTCGAGCCACGCGGGCAATGCATTCGTTTCCGTATTCATCACAGCCTCACCGGGATGCCCTGGTCGGCCATGAAGCGCTTCGCCTCGCCGACCGTGTGCTCGCCGTAGTGGAAGATGCTCGCGGCCAGCACCGCATCGGCGCGGCCGTCCTTGATGCCGTCGGCCAGGTGCTGCAGCGAGCCGACACCGCCCGACGCGATCACCGGCACCGGCACCGCGTCCGACACGCCGCGCGTGAGCGCGAGGTCGAAGCCCGACTTGGTGCCGTCGCGATCCATGCTCGTGAGCAGGATCTCGCCCGCGCCGAGCTCGGCCATCTTGCGCGCCCATTCGATCGCGTCGAGGCCCGTGTTCTTGCGGCCGCCGTGCGTGAAGACTTCCCAGCGCGGCGTCTCGCCGTCGGCCGACACGCGCTTCGCGTCGATCGCGACGACGATGCACTGCGAGCCGTACTTGTCGGCCGCGTCGCGCACGAGCTGCGGGTTCGCGACCGCCGACGAATTCATGCTGACCTTGTCCGCGCCCGCGTTCAGCAGGCGCCGCACGTCCTCGACGGCGCGCACGCCGCCGCCGACGGTCAGCGGAATGAAGACCTGCGACGCGACGGCTTCGATGATCGGCAGGATCAGGTCGCGCTGGTCGGACGTCGCGGTGATGTCGAGGAACGTCAGTTCGTCGGCGCCCTGGTCGTCGTAGCGGCGGGCGATCTCGACGGGGTCGCCGGCATCGCGCAGTTCGACGAAGTTGACGCCCTTGACGACACGCCCGGCAGTCACGTCCAGGCAGGGGATGATGCGTTTAGCTAGAGCCATGATGTTGCGCCAAATGCCGCGATGGGACGGCCGGTTGCGGAAAGCCTCGCGCGAGGCTTCCGTTGGGGCCGCCTGCTGGCAGCCCCGGCGAGCGGGACAACCGCGCGCTTATGCGTTGTCGAGTTCGCCGTTCAGTTCGTCCGCGCGCTTTTGCGCGGCCGCGAAATCGAGATCGCCCGAGTAGATCGCACGGCCGCAGATCACGCCTTCGACGCCGTGCTCTTCCACTTCGCACAGATTCTCGATGTCCGTGAGGTTCGACAGGCCGCCGCTGGCAATCACGGGGATGCCGACCGCCTGCGCGAGCTTCACGGTCGCCTCGATGTTGATGCCCTGCAGCATCCCGTCGCGGCCGATGTCCGTGTAGACGATCGATTCGACGCCGTAGTCCTCGAACTTCTTCGCGAGATCGACCACTTCGTGGCCCGTGAGCTTGCTCCAGCCGTCGGTCGCGACCTTGCCGTCCTTCGCGTCCAGCCCGACGATGATGTTGCCCGCGAACGCGGTGCACGCGTCCTGCAGGAAGCCGGGATCCTTCACGGCCGCGGTGCCGATGATCACGTAGGACAGGCCCGCGTCGAGATACTTCTCGATCGTCTCGAGGCTGCGGATGCCGCCGCCGAGCTGTACGGGGATTTCATCGCCGACTTCGTCGAGGATCGCTTCGATCGCCTCGAGATTCTTCGGCTTGCCGGCGAATGCGCCGTTCAGGTCGACCAGATGGAGCCGCCGGGCGCCGAGATCGACCCACTTGCGGGCCATCGCCGCCGGGTCCTCGGAGAAAATCGTGGCCTGGTCCATATCGCCCTGTTTGAGGCGCACACACTGACCGTCTTTGAGATCGATGGCCGGAATCAGCAACATAGCAATCGGGTGTCGTCGTGGAAAAAGAAAAGAATCCGGCGCGTACCGGCCAATCCGGTACCGCGCCGTCTCGCTAGTTTAGTACAACTCTTTCGGCGCTTAGGCGCGCGAGCCCCGTAAGACGGGCCTCTGCGGCCCGCCGACTGTGGCACGCACGCGACGTTCACGGTTTCCAGTGTACGAAGTTGCGATACAGACGCAACCCGACCTCCGCGCTTTTCTCGGGGTGGAATTGGGTCGCGAAGAGGTTGTCCCGCGCGACCGCGGACGTAAACGGCGCGCCGTAGGCCGTTTCGCCGACCGTATGCGCCGGGTTGTCCGGCGTCACGTAGTAGCTGTGCACGAAGTAGAAATACGCGTCGTCGGGCACGCCGTCCCACAGCGGATGCGGCTGCGACTGGTGCACGCGGTTCCAGCCCATCTGCGGCACCTTGAAGCGCGAGCCGTCGTCCTGCACGCGGCCGTCGAGTTCGAAACGCACGACCTTGCCGGGCAACAGGCCGAGGCCCTTCGTGTCGCCTTCCGCGCTCCAGTCGAACAGCATCTGCTCGCCGACGCACACGCCGAGCAGCGGCTTCGTGCGCGAGGCCTCGATCACGGCCTCCTGCAAGCCCGACTCGCCGAGGCAGCGCATGCAGTCGGGCATCGCACCCTGGCCGGGCAACACGACACGGTCGGCCGCGCGGATCGCGGCCGGCGTGTCGACGATCGCCACGTCGGCGGCCGGTTCGGCCTTCTTGAGCGCCTGCGCGACCGAGCGCAGGTTGCCCATCCCATAATCCACAATCGCAATCGAAGTTTTCATCTCAGTGCAGGCAGTAGCGCCCTCAGTCCATTGACGATGAATTCCACCGCCAGCGCCGACAGCATCAGACCCATCAGCCGCGTGGCGATGTTGATGCCCGTGCGGCCGATCCAGTTCGCGATCGGCTCGGCGAGCCGCATCGCGACGAAACACAGAAAAGCCAGGGCCGCGCCGATCGCGACCAGTCCGGCCCGCTCATACCAGTGACGCGAGTTCGCCGCGTAAATGATTACCGTGCTGATCGAGCCGGGGCCCGTGAGCAGCGGAATCGCCAGCGGCACGACCGCGATGTTGTCCTTCAGCTCGGCCTCGTGGCGCTCCTCCGGCGTCGATCGCGTGTTGCCGATCTGCGCGTTCAGCATGTTGATCGCCATCAGCAGCATGATGATCCCGCCGCCCACCTCGAGCGACCCGACCGAAATGCCGAAGAAGTCGATGATCTGCTGCCCGAGCAGCGCCGTCACCGTCATCACGCAGAACACCGACACCGACGCGATCCGGATCGTACGCCGCCGCTCGATGTCCGTCTGCTGCGCCGTCAGGCTCAGGAAGAACGGCACCGCACCGATCGGGTTGATCAGCGCCAGCAGCGAAATGAACGATTTGAGCAGATCCATCGCAAGCCGGCGCCGCGCGCCGAAGCCGTGAGGTTGTCCTTGACGCTCCGTCCGGTCAGTTCAGGTTCAGAGGCTGCCCTTCGTCGACGGGATCTGCCCCGCCGCACGCTCGTCCAGTTCCACCGCCGCGCGCAGCGCACGGCCGAAGGCCTTGAACACGGTCTCGAGCTGATGGTGCGCGTTGATCCCGCGCAGGTTGTCGATGTGCAGCGTGACGCCCGCGTGGTTCACGAAACCGCGGAAGAACTCGATCGACAGGTCGACGTCGAACGTGCCGATCCGCGCACGCGTGAACGGCACGTGGAATTCGAGGCCCGGCCGGCCGGAGAAGTCGATCACGACGCGCGACAGCGCCTCGTCGAGCGGCACGTACGAATGGCCGTAGCGACGGATGCCCTTGCGGTCGCCGATCGCCTTCGCGACGGCCTGCCCGAGCGTGATGCCGACATCCTCGACCGTGTGGTGGTCGTCGATATGCGTATCGCCATGCGCTTCAACCTCGAGATCGACCAGACCGTGTCGAGCGATCTGGTCGAGCATATGGTCGAGGAACGGCACGCCGGTAGCCAGCTTCTGCTGGCCCGTGCCGTCGAGATTGAGCTTCACACGGATCTGCGTTTCGCTGGTATTGCGAACGACTTCCGCCACACGCATGGCAATTCCTTGACTGAGTCGATGTAAATGGGGATTGATCGTTTCGCGCTGCGGCGCCCGCAGGCTCAACCGGGCAGCGCGAGTTTCAAAGCGGCCAGCAGGCGCGCGTTTTCGTCGGGAGAACCGACGGTGAGCCGCACGCATTCAGCCAGCAACGGATGCATTTTACTCACGTTTTTGACCAAAACCCGCTCGGTGAGCAGCGCGTCGAACACGGCGGCCGCGTCCGGCACCCGCACCAGCAGGAAATTGCCGGCGCTCGGGAACACCGTCGCGCCCGGCAGCGCGGCCACGGCCTGCGCGAGACGCGCGCGTTCCGCCCGCAGATCGGCCGCCTGCGCGTCGAGTACGCCGAGGTGGTCGAGCAGGAAATCGGCGGTCGCCTGGGTCAGCACGTTGATGTTGTACGGCGGGCGCACCTTGTCGAATTCGGTCAGCCATGCGGGCGAACCGACCAGATAACCGAGGCGGATGCCCGCGAGGCCGAGCTTCGACACCGTGCGCATCACGACGACGTTGTCGAATTCGGCGGCGCGCGGCAGCCACGAGCGCCCGGCGAACGGCTGGTACGCCTCGTCGATCACGATCAGGCTGTGCCGCGCGGCGGCGACGATCCGTTCGATGTCGGCATCGTCGTACAGCGTGCCGGTCGGGTTGTTCGGATAGGCGAGATAGACGAGCGCCGGACGATGCTCGGCGATCGCCGCGAGCATCGCGTCGACGTCGAGCGTCAGGTCGGCCTTCAGCGGCACGCCGACGAATTCGAGCTGCGCGAGCTTGGCGGACAGTTCGTACATCACGAAGCCCGGCACCGGCGCGAGCACCTTCGCGCCCGGCTTCGCGCAGGCCACCGACATCATGCTGATGATTTCGTCCGAGCCGTTGCCGAGCAGCACGTCGCAGGCAGCCGGCACGCCCATCGCGTGACGCAGCTTGTCGATCAGCGCGGCCGGGCGCGGCGCCGGATAGCGATTCAGCGCGACCTGCGCGAGACGCTCGCCGAGCGCCGCGGCGAGCGGTTCGGGCAGCGGGTACGGGTTCTCCATCGCGTCGAGCTTCACGAATCCGCTCGCGTCCGGCACCGGATAGCTCGTCATCGCGAGCACGTCGCGGCGAATGATGTCTTGTGGCGTCGTCATGATCTCAAGCCGGCGTGCGTCGCGCCGGCGTCAAATGATCGGCAAGGCGGCGGCCGCCGCCCTGCACAGGTGTCTCCAGCCCCGGCCTTCGGGGTGCGGGCCGGGCGGCACATCCGCGCCTGCCCCGGCCCCGCGCTGCGTGCGCTCAGTTCTTCATCCGGAATTCGGCGCTCTTCGCGTGCGCCTGCAGCCCCTCGCCGTACGCGAGTTCGGACGCGATCTCGCCGAGCGTCTGCGCGCCTTCGGCGCTGACCTCGATCAGGCTCGAGCGCTTGATGAAGTCGTACACGCCGAGCGGCGACGAGAAACGCGCGGTGCGCGACGTCGGCAGCACGTGGTTCGGGCCCGCGCAGTAGTCGCCGAGGCTTTCGCTCGTGTAGCGGCCGAGGAAGATCGCGCCCGCATGGCGGATCTGCTGGCCCCACTGCTGCGGCTCCAGCGCGGAAATTTCCAGGTGCTCGGGCGCGATGTCGTTCGCGATCCGGCAGGCTTCGGCCATGTCGCGCACCTTGATCAGCGCGCCGCGGCCTTCGAGCGACGCGCGGATCACGTCCTGGCGCGGCATCGACGGCAGCAGCTCGTTGATCGCCTTCTCGACGCGCTCGAGGAACGCACCGTCCGGACACAGCAGGATCGACTGCGCGAGCTCGTCGTGTTCGGCCTGCGAGAAGAGATCCATCGCGACCCAGTTCGGGTCGGTCGTGCCGTCGCACAGCACGAGAATTTCCGACGGCCCGGCGATCATGTCGATGCCGACCGTGCCGAACACGCGGCGCTTCGCCGACGCGACGTACGCATTGCCGGGGCCGCAAATCTTGTCGACGGCCGGCACCGTCGCCGTGCCGTACGCGAGCGCGCCGACCGCCTGCGCGCCGCCGATCGTGAACACGCGATCGACGCCGCCGAGCAGCGCCGCGGCGAGCACGAGGTCGTTCTTCACGCCGTCCGGCGTCGGCACGACCATCACGATCTCGCCGACGCCCGCGACGCGCGCGGGAATCGCGTTCATCAGCACCGACGACGGATACGCGGCCTTGCCGCCCGGCACGTACAGGCCGACGCGGTCGAGCGGCGTGACCTTCTGGCCGAGCACCGTACCGTCGCTTTCCGTGTACTGCCAGCTATGCGTGCCGCACTCGATCTTCTGCTTCTCGTGGTACGCGCGCACCCGCGCAGCCGCCGCTTCCAGCGCCGCGCGCGCCTTCGGCGCGAGGCCGTCGAGCGCCGTCTGCAGCGCGTCCTGCGGCAGCTCCAGCGCGGCGACGCTGCTCGCGCTCAGCCGGTCGAAGCGGTTCGTGTACTCGAGCACCGCGGCGTCGCCGCGCGACTTCACGTCGGCGAGGATCTGCGCGACCGACTGCTCGATCGCCGCGTCTTCGCTTGCCTCGAATGCGAGCAGCGCGCGCAGCTCGGCGCCGAAGCCTTCGCTCGTCGAATCGAGCTTGCGGATGGTGATGGACATGGGAGTTCCGTTACGGTGATGCGCTCAACCGCCATTCTGCGACGCGCGTTCGAACGCGTCGAGGATCGGCTTGAGTGCCGTGCGCTTCAACTTCAGCGCAGCCTGGTTCACGACGAGGCGCGACGAGATCGCCATGATCTCCTCGACCTCGACCAGATTGTTCGCCTTCAGCGTGCCGCCCGAGCTGACGAGGTCGACGATCGCGTCGGCCAGCCCCACCAGCGGCGCGAGCTCCATCGAGCCGTACAGCTTGATCAGGTCGACGTGCACGCCCTTCGCGGCAAAGTGTTCGCGCGCCGTTTCGACGTACTTCGTCGCGACGCGCAGCCGCGCGCCCTGGCGCACGGCGCTCGCGTAATCGAAGCCGGCCGATACGGCCACCGACATCCGGCAGCGCGCAATGTTCAGGTCGATCGGCTGGTACAGGCCCGAGCCGCCGTGCTCGACCAGCACGTCCTTGCCGGCCACGCCGAAATCGGCCGCGCCGTATTCGACATAGGTCGGCACGTCGCTCGCGCGCACGATGATCACGCGCAGGTCCGGGTTCGTCGTCGGCAGGATCAGCTTGCGCGACGTTTCCGGATCCTCCGTCACCTGCACGCCGGCGGCGGCGAGCAGCGGCAGGGTTTCCTCGAAAATCCGGCCCTTCGACAACGCAAGGGTCAACGGCGGGGTCAGCGGCGCGGTCATGCTTGGCTCCCGGAAAGGCGGCGCACGTTCGCGCCGACGGCGGTCAGTTTGGCTTCCATGCGGTCGTAGCCGCGGTCCAGGTGATAGATGCGGTCGACGAGCGTTTCGCCGTCGGCACGCAGCCCGGCGATCACGAGGCTCGCCGACGCACGCAGGTCGGTCGCCATCACGTTCGCGCCCGACAGCTTCTCGACGCCCGTCACGAGCGCGGTGTTGCCGTCGATCGTGATGTTCGCGCCGAGCCGGTTCAGCTCCTGCACGTGCATGAAACGGTTCTCGAAAATGGTTTCGACGACCTGCGCGGTGCCCGTCGCGACCGTATTGAGGGCCATGAACTGCGCCTGCATGTCGGTCGGGAACGCCGGGTATTCCGACGTGCGGATCGTGACCGCCGACGGCCGGCGGTCCATCTTCACGCGCAGCCAGCTGTCGCCTTCCTCGATCGACACGCCGGCTTCGCGCAGCTTGTCGATCACCGCGTCGAGGATGTGCGGGCGCACGCCCGTCAGCATCACGTCGCCGCCCGCCGCCGCGACCGCGCACAGGAACGTGCCGGCCTCGATGCGATCGGGGATCACCGAATGGCGCGCGCCGTGCAGCCGCTCGACGCCCTGGATCACGAGGCGATCGGTGCCGATGCCGTCGATTTTCGCGCCCATCGCGACCAGCAAGTGTGCGAGATCGCTCACTTCCGGCTCGCGCGCCGCGTTTTCGATCACCGTCTCGCCGTCTGCCAGCGTCGCGGCCATCAGCAGGTTCTCGGTGCCCGTCACCGTGATCATGTCGGTCACGATGCGCGCGCCCTTCAGGCGCTTCGCGCGGGCTTCGATGAAACCGTGCTCGATGCTGATCTCGGCGCCCATCGCCTGCAGGCCCTTGATGTGCTGGTCGACCGGACGCGCGCCGATCGCGCAGCCGCCCGGCAGCGACACCTTCGCCTCGCCGAAACGCGCGAGCAGCGGCCCGAGCACAAGGATCGACGCGCGCATCGTCTTGACGAGCTCGTACGGCGCCACGAGGTTGTCGACACGCGACGCGTCGAGCTGCACGCGGCAGCCGTCGGTCTCGCTCTTCACGCCCATCTGGTTCAGCACCTTCAGCGTGGTGCGCACGTCTTTCAGGTTCGGCACGTTGTCGAGGTCGACCGGATCGGCGGTGAGCAGCCCCGCGCACAGGATCGGCAGCGCGGCATTCTTCGCGCCCGACACGACGATCTCGCCCGACAGGCGGTGGCCGCCTTCGATCACGAGCTTGTCCATCCCATGGCCATGCGATTCCCCGTTGGCGGCCGGGTGTGCCGTGGCGACGCTCTGGACGGCGTCGCGCTCGTTGACGGTGACTTGCACTCAGTGAGTTCCGGTTATGCGTTCTGCCATTCGGCGGGCGTCAGCGTCTTCATGCTGAGCGCGTGAATTTCCTGCTTCATGCGATCGCCGAGCGCCGCATAGACGAGCTGGTGCCGCTGGATCGGCCGCTTGCCTTCGAAGGCCGCCGACACGATCGTCGCGAAGAAATGCTGGCCGTCGCCTTCGACTTCCAGATGCGTGCAGGCGAGACCGCCGGCGATGTATTGCTTGACCTGTTCGGGAGTCGGCAACATGGTGTAAGGCTCCTGTCGGCGCGCGCCGCCTGCATGGCGGCCGCTGCCTGTCGATATCAATGACGCAGTTTGTAGCCGGTCGCGAGCAGCCGCATCGCGATCAGCGCGAGCAGCACGAAGAAACCGGTGACGATCGCGAGGCTCGCGAACGGGTTGATGTCGGACGCGCCGAAGAACCCGAAACGGAAGCCGTCGATCATGTAGAAAAACGGATTGAGACGCGAGATCTCGCGCCACACGGGCGGCAGCGAGTGCGTCGAATAGAACACGCCGGACAGGAACGTCAGCGGCATGATCAGGAAGTTCTGGAACGCGGCGAGCTGGTCGAACTTCTCGGCCCAGATCCCGGCGATCAGGCCGAGCGTGCCGAGGATCGCCGAGCCGAGCAGCGCGAACGCAATGATGAACAGCGGCGCCGCGAAATGCATCGGGATAAACCAGATCGTCACGACGAACACGCCCGTGCCGACCGCGAGGCCGCGCACCACGGACGCGAGCACGTACGCGCCGAAGATGTCGCGGTACGACAGCGGCGGCAGCAGCACGAACACGAGATTGCCGGTGATCTTCGACTGGATCAGCGACGACGAGCTGTTCGCGAACGCGTTCTGCAACACGCTCATCATCACGAGGCCCGGTACGAGAAAACTCACGTACTCGACGCCCGGATAGACCTCGACGCGGCCCGACAGCGCGTGGCCGAAGATCGTCAGGTACAGCAGCGCCGTCACGATCGGCGCGAGCACCGTCTGGAACGACACCTTCCAGAAACGCAGCAGCTCCTTGTAGAACAGCGTTTGAAAACCGCTACCCGACACTCGCCCGATAGCGCCCGGCTCAGGAGTTTGGAGGGAACGCAGTTCGCGTGGGGGTTGTTGATTCATGCCAGTCCCTCGATCACCTCGGCCCCGTTCATCACCTGGACGAACACGTCTTCGAGGTCGGCCTTGCGGACCTCGATCTCGTCGAACGTGCAGCCCGCCGCGCGGCACTGCGCGAGGATCCGCTCGACATCGTCGTAGCTCGACAGGCGCAGCAGGTGTTCGCCCGGCGCGCGCGCGGCCGGATCGGTCTCCAGCCCGCGCAGCTCGGCGGGCAGCGCGCCCGTTGCCAGCCGCAGGTACAGCTGCAGCCCCGCGAAGCGGCGCAGCAGTGCGTCCGTGCGGTCGAGCGCGACGACTTCCCCGCGACGCAGCATCGCGATGCGGTCGCACAGCGACTCGGCTTCCTCGAGGTAGTGGGTGGTCAGCACGATCGTGTGACCTTCGCGGTTCAGGCGCGAGATGAATTTCCACAGCGTCTGGCGCAATTCGACGTCGACGCCGGCGGTCGGCTCGTCGAGCACGATCACGGGCGGCCGGTGCACGAGCGCCTGCGCGACCAGCACGCGGCGCTTCATCCCGCCGGACAGCGCGCGCATGTTCGCGTCGGCTTTCTCGGTGAGGTCGAGATTGGCCATCACTTCGTCGATCCAGTCGTCGTTGCGGCGCAGCCCGAAATAGCCGGACTGGATCCGCAGCGTCTCGCGGACGGTGAAGAACGGGTCGAACACGAGTTCCTGCGGCACGACACCGAGCGCGCGGCGCGCGCCACGGAAGTCCTTGACGACGTCGTGACCGCGCACCGAGATACTGCCTTCGTCGGCCCGGGCGAGCCCGGCGAGGATACTGATGAGCGTGGTCTTGCCTGCGCCGTTGGGGCCGAGCAGACCGAAAAACTCGCCTTCCTCGACCGACAGGCTGACGCCCTTGAGCGCCTGAAGCGATTTGTAGCGCTTCTTGACGTGACGGATTTCTATGGCTGACATGACTGTGCGCGGCGCAAGGGCCGCGACGCCTATTCTGTGCTTGCTGCGAATGAAAATGGGGGCCGGACGCCGATTGGCTGCCCCGCAAAACGCTTGATTATAGGGCAAACCGGCTGGTGGAGCCGGTGCCGGAGGCACGCGGCCTGAAGCGTGCGCGCGCCGGCTGGCGCGGCAGGCTCCGGTCGGACAGGGTCAATGTCGCCCGGTGCCTTCGATGAGCGCGTCGACGCCGTAGGCGCGCGCGAGGCTGGCGAGCTTCGGGGGGAGATTGAGGATGTCGAGGGTCGCGCCGCGCGCCTTGGCGGCACGTTGCCATGCGAGCAGCACGGCGAGCGCGGACGAGTCGAACTGCGTCAGCGCCGCGCAATCGACGGCGGTCGCGCCCGCGCCGATGCGCGCAAGACCGTCCGCGAGCGCGGACTTCGCGCTCGCGACGGTCAGCGAGGAACCGGCTTCGAAGCCGCTCACGACGCTTGCTTGCCGGCGGCAAGTTGCTGGTTGCGCTGCGTGAGGAACTGGATCAGCCCTTCCACGCCGCTTTGCTGGATCTTCTCGTTGAACTGCTGCTGGTACGTCTGGATCAGCCATGCGCCGAGCACGTTCAGGTCATACACCTTCCAGCCGTTCGACGTCTTGTACAGGCGGTAGTCGATCTGGACCGGCTGGCCGTTGTTCATCGCGACCGTCTTGACCACGACATCGGTATCGGCCGGATCGGCGCGGAACGGCGGGTACTGGATCTGCTGGTCCGGCTTCAGTTGCGCCAGCGCGCCCGAATACGTGCGGATCAGCAGCAGCTTGAACTGCTCCTGAACCTGCTGCTGCTGTTCGGCCGTCGCCGCGCGCCAGTTGCGGCCCATCGCGAGCTGCGTGGTGCGGCGGAAATCGGTGTACGGCAGGATGTCCTTGTTGACGATCGTGATGATGCGGTTGGTGTCGCCCTGCTTGATCGTCTGCTGCTTGACTTCGTCGAGCACCTGCTGCGTCGCCGTCTTGATCAGCGCCTGCGGGTTCGACTGGTCGACTTGCGCGTGGGCTGCGCTGCCGAACGAGAACAGCGCCGCGAAAACGGGGATCAGGAACAGTTTTTTCATCATAGTGACCTGCATGAATATGTCGATGCGAAGGTTGGAGCAGGTAGCTTACGCGCAAGTTCGCGCACGCTACCGACTGAATCGTTTCTGGCTGTAACGAATGTAAATCCGTCAGTGCAGACGAATGCTCGGGAAGCGGAACCCGCCCGGTGACGGCGGCGCCACC
>NZ_LDVA01000094.1:0-327 GCF_050768715.1 Burkholderia sp. ZZQ-2
CATCACGCTCTGCCCGACGTAGTGGTCGGAGTCGGGGAGGGTCAGGGTGATCTCGTCGCCATCGCGGAAATCGTCCGGCCCGACGATCCAGGCGAGCAGCAGGCGAGCAGGCACGTCCGGTTGCAGCCATGGCGCGCCCTGCCCGTCGTCGGCGTGTGAGAGCGTGCCTTTCTCCTCGATTCCATCGATGCGGATGCCGTCGACGACCGGCGACAATGCAGAGCCCGCCGTCGACGGTCGAGGCTTGTCGAAGGTGTTCACGACATCGACCGCGACGACCAGCAGTCGCTCTCCCGACTCTTCGTCGGGGAACAGTGCGGCGCTTCC
>NZ_LDVA01000095.1:0-229 GCF_050768715.1 Burkholderia sp. ZZQ-2
CCTTCTCGTTCGCGAGTCGTTCCTGACCGCTCCCACGACTCGGATTCAATCGCGTCCGCACTCGGTTGATGCGCGATCGGACGGTCCCCACCGGGACCCCGAGAGCGATGGCGATCTCTTCATAGGTGAGATCCCCCCAGGCATACAGCAGCATGGTCTCGCGATCTTTGGCAGAGAGCGACGCGATCATCGGAGCCAGTTCGCGGGTGGAGATCTCGGCGTCGAGGCG
>NZ_LDVA01000096.1:0-2079 GCF_050768715.1 Burkholderia sp. ZZQ-2
CCGCCGGCCTGTGGCCGCGCAGCGCACTGCTCGGGCCGAACTGGACGCGCCTGCCGCCCGGCGCCGGCCGCCGCATCGCATTGACGATCGACGACGGCCCGGACCCCGACGTCACGCCGCGCGTGCTCGACCTGCTCGACCGTTACGACGCGCGCGCGACGTTCTTCTGCATCGGCGATCTCGCGCGCCGTCATCCGCGCTGGATCGAGGCGATCGTCGCGCGCGGCCACGCGATCGAAAACCACAGCCAGCGGCACCGGCATACGTTCTCGCTGTCGGGGCCCGCCGCGTTGCGGCGCGAGATCGCGGCCGCGCAACGGACGCTGACCGAGATCGCCGGTACGCGCCCGCTGTTCTTCCGCGCGCCGGCCGGCCTGCGCAATCCGTTCCTCGAACCGGTGCTGTGCGAGCTCGGCCTGCAGCTGGCGAGCTGGACGCGGCGCGGTTTCGACACGCGCGCGCGCGATGCCGCGACCGTCACGCGCCGCCTGCTGAACGGTCTCGCGCCGCGCGACATCCTGCTCGTGCACGACGGCCACGCGGCGCGCGACGCGCGCGGCGAACCGGTCGTGCTCGACGTGCTGCAAACGGTGCTGCGCGCGGCCGCCGACGCGCAACTGCACTGGGTCACGCTGCGCGCGGCGCTCGCGCCCGAACCGCCGGCCGGGCCACGCGAGCCGGCCGGTTCGGCCCCCCCGTTTGATAAAATCTGACCTCGAGCGGCGCGCCTGCCAGCCCTGCTGCGGCGCCCGTTCCGGCCACCGGATGCGACCCTCGTGAAACCTCTCCTGCTCTCGCACTTCACCGCCACCAGCTGCATCGGCCGCGGCCTCGACGCGACCGTCGATGCACTGCGCCACGCGCGCGGCGGGCTCACGCACTGCGACTTCGAGCGTGCGGATCTCGACACGTGGATCGGCGCGGTGGACGGCGTCGATGCGCAGCCCGTGCGCGCCGACCTCGCCGACTTCGAGTGCCGCAACAACCGCCTCGCGCAGCTCGGCCTCACGCAGGACGGCTTCGACGCACGCGTCGCGGCGGCCGTCGCGCGCCATGGCGCGGCACGCGTCGGCGTGTTCGTCGGCACGAGCACGGCCGGCATCCTCGAGACCGAGCATGCATACCAGCGCCGCGATCCGGCGAGCGGCGCACTGCCCGCCGACTTCCGCTACGCCCACACGCACAACCCGTATTCGCCGGCCGCGTTCGTGCGCGCGTTTTTCGCGCTGCGCGGGCCGGCGATGGCGATCTCGTCCGCATGCTCGTCCGGCGCGAAAGTGTTCGGCTCCGCGCGCCGCATGATCGAGGCGGGATTGATCGATGCGGCCGTCGTCGGCGGCGTCGATTCGCTGTGCCTGACGACGCTGTACGGCTTCAATTCGCTCGAACTGCTGTCGCGCCGGCCGTGCCGTCCGTTCGACGTCGCGCGCGACGGCATCTCGATCGGCGAGGCCGCCGCGTTCGCGCTCGTCGAACGCGTGCCCGACCCGCCCGCCCCGCTCGACGCCGATGCGATCCTGCTGCTCGGCATCGGCGAATCGAGCGACGCGCATCACATGTCGTCGCCGCATCCGGACGGGCTCGGCGCGCGCGTCGCCATCGAACAGGCGCTTGCATCCGCCGGCCTCGGCGCGAACGACATCGACTACGTGAACCTGCACGGCACCGCGACGCCGAGCAACGACGCGGCCGAAAGCCGCGCGATCGGCGCGCTGTTCGCCGGCACGCCGTGCAGCTCGACGAAGGGCGCGACCGGCCATACGCTCGGCGCGGCGGGCGCGCTCGAGGCGATCGTCGCCGCGCTCGCGCTGCGCGAACAGTTCGTGCCGGCCGGCGTCAACACGACGCAGCCCGACCCGACCCTCGTCGCCGACTACGTGCTCGCGAGCCGCGATGCGCGCGTGCGCGCCGTCCTCTCCAATTCGTTCGGCTTCGGCGGCACGAATTGCAGCCTGATCCTCGGCCGCGCCGACCACGTACGCCGTTGAGGCCCGCCATGACACTGACCGCCTTCATCGAAAGCATCGGCCTCGTCGGCCCGGGATTGAGCGACTGGCCGCATGCGGCCGACGTGCTCGC
>NZ_LDVA01000097.1:0-1001 GCF_050768715.1 Burkholderia sp. ZZQ-2
ATCGCGAGTCAGTTCGTACACCGTCTGCCCGCGCAGCCGGAACGCCTGCGTGACGTACGTGAAGTTTTCCGAATGGCCGGCGAACAGCAGCCCGCCCGGCTTCACGAGCGGCTCGAAGCGCGACAGCACCTGCCCCTGCGTCGGCTTGTCGAAATAGATCATCACGTTGCGGCAGAAGATCGCGTCGAACGGCTTCGCGATCCCGTAGTCCGCATCGGTCAGGTTCAGCTGCTCGAAGCGGATCATCGCGCGCAGCTCGGGGCGCACCTTCACGCGGCCGGCCTGCGCGCCCGTGCCCTTCAGGAAGAAGCGCTTCAGCCGCTCCGGCGCGAGGTGCTTGACCTGGTCATACGTGTAGATGCCGGCCTCCGCCTTCGCGAGCACCTGCGTGTCGAGGTCGGTCGCGAGGATCGACGCGCCGCGCGCGGCCGATTCGCCGAGCGCCTCGATCAGCGTGATCGCGATCGAGTAAGGCTCCTCGCCGGTCGACGCCGCCGAACACCAGACCGATACGGGCGCCGGCCGCCCCTTCACGAAATCCGACAGGATCGGGAAATGGTGCGACTCGCGGAAGAACGCGGTCAGGTTCGTCGTCAGCGCATTGGTGAACGCTTCCCACTCGAGCGGATCGTCTTCCTGCTCGAGCAGGTCGAGGTAGTCGCGGAACGTGTCGAGGCCGCGTGCCCGCAAGCGGCGCGCGAGACGGCTGTACGCCATGTCGCGCTTGTGCTCGGACAGCGAGATCCCCGCGCGTTGATGGATCAGCGCGCGGATGCGTGCGAAATCCGCGCCCGTGAACGCGAAGTCGCGCCCCGGCTCGCCCGCGCGAGGCGAGGCATCCGGTGCATCGGGTCGAAACGGCGCGCGCGCGTGCGACATGATTTAGAAGGTCTCCCAATCGTCATCGGACGTGCCGGACGTGGCCGGCGCCGGCTTCTCGCCGTTCAGCGCCGGGCGCACGAGCGCGGGCTTCGCGGCCGGCTTGTCGGCCGGCGCGGCGG
>NZ_LDVA01000098.1:0-3759 GCF_050768715.1 Burkholderia sp. ZZQ-2
AGTGCGTCACGCTCACCGGCGATCTCGGCGAGCCAGGCGTGGCCGCGTCGCTCGTCGATGCCGCCGCCACGCGCTTCGGCGGGCTCGATCATCTCGTCGCCAACGCCGGCTTCGCCGCGCGGCAATCCTTTTCCGGTCTTTCCACGGACGCGCTCGCGTCCGCCTTCGCGGCGATGCCCGGCGCGTTCTCCGCGCTCGCCGGCCGCGCGCGGCCGCTGCTCGAGGCGTCGGCCGCGCCGCGGATCGTCGCGGTCAGTTCGTTCGTCGCGCACCGCTACCGCGCCGACGCGCCGTTCGCGGCCACCGCTGCCGCGAAGGCCGCGCTCGAATCGCTCGTGCGCACCGCCGCCGCCGAATTCGCCGCGCGCGGCATCACCGTCAACGCAGTCGCGCCGGGCTTCACGCGCAAGGACCACGGGCCGAGCGCCGGCAACGCCGACGCGTGGGCGCAGGCCGAACAGGCGACACCGCTCGGCCGGATCGCCGAACCCGACGACGTCGCCGCGCTGATCGCGTTCCTGCTGTCGGATGCGGCGCGACAGATCACCGGGCAGATCGTCCACATCGACGGCGGCCTGACGCTCTGAATCGAGCGGCCGTACGTCGTGCGGACGCGCGGGACGTCGCTGCCACCGACGTTGGCGTGGCACTCGCACATTCCCGGAACACCCGCCGTTCCACGCCGCCCTCCCACCCTCGCCGCCCGCCGCGCCATCGCGCCCTCGCTCCCGTCTTTTTGGCGCCCCGCTCCGCGCCCGTAAAATAACCGCCACGCGGCAGCGCGAGACAGGACGAGACAACAGGGGGACGGCAAGCATGCAGGCATTCCAGTGGTTCGACGAGCTGTCGACACGCGAACGCAGGACGCTGTATGCCGGATTCGGCGGCTACGCGGTCGATGCGTTCGACTTCATGATCTATTCGTTCCTGATTCCGACGCTGATCGCAGCTTGGGGCATGACGAAGAGCGAGGCCGGGATGATCGCGACGAGCTCGCTGATCTCGTCGGCGCTCGGCGGCTGGGTCGCCGGCATCCTCGCCGACCGCTACGGCCGCGTGCGCGTGCTGCAGTGGACGATCGCGACGTTCGCGCTGTTCACGTGCCTGTCCGGCTTCACCCATTCGTTCTGGCAACTGCTCGCGACACGCACGCTGCAGGGCTTCGGCTTCGGCGGCGAATGGTCGGTCGTGACGATCATGATGGCCGAGACGATCCGCTCGCCCGAACACCGCGCGAAGGCCGTCGGCACCGTGCAGAGCAGCTGGTCGTTCGGCTGGGGCGCGGCCGCGATCCTCTACTGGGCGTTCTTCGCGCTGCTGCCCGAGCAGGTCGCATGGCGCGCATGCTTCTGGATCGGCATCGCGCCCGCGCTGTGGATCCTGTACATCCGCCGCAACGTCAGCGATCCGGACATCTACACGGCCACCCGTCGCGCGCGCGACGAAGGCCGCGTGTCGGGCCACTTCCTCGAGATCTTCTCGCCGCCGCACCTGCGCGCGACGCTGTTCGGCAGCGCGCTGTGCACCGGGATGCTGGGCGGCTACTACGCGATCACCACGTGGCTGCCCACCTACCTGAAAACCGTCCGCCACCTGTCGGTGTTCAATACGAGCGGCTATCTCGTCGTGCTGATCGTCGGCTCGTTCGTGGGCTACGTGGTCGGCGCGATCCTGTCCGACCGCCTCGGCCGCCGCGCGTCGTTCATCCTGTTCGCGATCGGCTCGTTCTCGCTCGGCATGGCGTACACGATGCTGCCGATCACCGACACCGCGATGCTGCTGCTCGGCTTCCCGCTCGGGATCGTCGTGCAAGGGATCTTCGCGGGCGTCGGCGCGTACCTGTCGGAGCTGTATCCCGGTGCGATCCGCGGCTCGGGCCAGGGCTTCTGCTACAACCTCGGGCGCGGGCTCGGCTCGTTCTTCCCGATCCTCGTCGGCTCGCTGTCGCAGTCGATGTCGCTCGTGAAGGCGATCGGCCTCGTCGCGGGCGGCGGCTATCTGCTCGTGATCGTCGCCGCGCTCGTCCTGCCGGAAACGCGCGGCAAGTCGCTCGTCGACGATCCGGCCGTCGCGTCCTGAGCAACCGCCACGTTCCGGAAACCGCATGCACGTGATCGTTCTCGGCGCCGGCGTGATCGGCGTCACCACTGCCTGGCACCTGCGCGAAGCCGGTTGCGAGGTCACCGTGATCGAACGCGAGGCCGATGTCGCGCAGGCGACGAGCCTCGGCAACGCGGGCGTGATCGCGCCCGGCTACGTGACGCCGTGGGCCGCCCCCGGGATGCCCGGCAAGATCCTCAAGTACCTGTTCGAGCCCGCGTCGCCGCTGATCTTCCGGCCGACGCTCGAAGCCGCTCAGTGGCGCTGGATCGCGCGCTGGCTGCGCGAATGCGAATTCGAGCGGTTTCGTGTGAACAAGCAGCGGATGCAGCGCATCGCCTATTACAGCCGCGCATGCCTGCACGCGTTTCGCGACCGGCATCCGTTCGACTACGGCGCGAGCCGGGGCTACCTCCAGCTGCTGCGCGGCGCGTTCGACGTGCAGATGGTGCAGCCCGCGCTGAAGGTGCTGCGCGACGCCGGCATCGCGTTTCGCGAGCTCGATGCGGCCGGCTGCACGGCGATCGAGCCGGGACTGCGCTGGGCGCGGCAGGCGCCCGTCGGCGGCATCTACCTGCCCGACGACGAAGCGGGCGACTGCGCGCGCTTTACGCGTGAACTGCGGGCGCTGTGCGAAGCGAAAGGCGTGACGTTCCGCTTTCACACGGACGTGCAGGCGCTCGACGTTGAAGCGGGCCGGGTGCGCGGCGTGCGGATCGTCGGTAACGGCAACGAGGATGGCGATACGCCGGATCGCGCACGAGCGCATCCGCACGCATCGAACGCCGGCGGCAAGCAACGCGACGCGCGGCTCGCCGCCGACGCGATCGTCGTCGCGCTCGGCGTCGACAGCGCCGCACTGCTGCGGCCGCACGGCATCGACGTGCCGCTCTATCCGGTGAAGGGATACTCGGCGACGCTCTCCGTCGTCGACGACGAAAAAGCGCCGCACGCCGCGCTGATGGACGAATCGCTGAAGACGGCGATCACGCGCTTCGGCCCGACGTTGCGCGTCGCGGGTACGGCGGAACTCGGCAACCGGCACGCAGCGCTGCGCCGGCAGGCGCTCGATACGCTGATGAAGGTGCTCGACGACTGGTTCCCGCACGCGGCCGATCGCGCATCGGCGCGCTTCTGGGTCGGCCGCCGGCCGATGACGCCCGACGGGCCGCCGCTGCTCGGCGCGAGCGGGATCGACGGGCTCTGGCTCAACGTCGGCCACGGCTCGACGGGCTGGGCGATGTCGATGGGGTCGGGGAAGGTGGTGGCGGATCTCGTCACGGGGCGGGAACCGGAGATCGACTTGTCGGGCCTGACGCTCGCGCGCTACGGCCGGTAGGGCCGGTGGCGCGGTGGAGCGGTGGCCCGGCTGGCCCGGCTGGCCCGGCTGGCCCGGCTGGCCGGACGATATCGCCGACGCGATACACACCGCGTCCGGCAATCACACCGCGGCGCGCAAGCCGCTCACTGCGGCGCCGGACCGTCCGCCTCGCCGTCCGCCCATGCGATCGGCGCGGACGCGACCGGCCGATGCGACACGCCCTCGTGCGACAGCCGGCTTTCGAACAACGTCAGCGCTTCGACACGCACCGCGACCGCCCGCCCGGGCGCACCGCCGTGCGCGGGCTGGCCGACCGCATCGCGCGGCAGCCGCGCGAG
>NZ_LDVA01000099.1:0-6867 GCF_050768715.1 Burkholderia sp. ZZQ-2
GCTCGACGTCGACACGCTCGCGCAGGACGCAACGCTCGCGCTCGCGGCCGGCGTGCGCGTCGCGCCGCACCCGGAACAGGGCGCTTACCTGATCTATACGTCGGGCTCGACCGGCACGCCGAAGGGCGTCGTCGTGTCGCACGGCGCGCTGGCCGACTACGTGCAGGGGATGCTCGACGAACTCGCGTTCGCACCGGACGCGTCGTTCGCCATGGTATCGACCGTCGCGGCCGACCTCGGTCATACGACGCTGTTCGGCGCGCTGTGCGCGGGCCGCACGCTGCATCTGCTGCCGGCCGCGTGCGCGTTCGATCCGGACCTGTTCGCCGACGAGATGCGCCGCCGCGACGTCGGCGTGCTGAAGATCGTGCCGAGCCACCTGCAGGCGCTGCTCGACGCGCGCGTGCCGGCCGACGTGCTGCCGAGCCATGCGCTCGTGACCGGCGGCGAAACGCTGACGTGGGCGCTCGTCGCGCGCCTGGCCGCGCTTGCGCCGGCCTGTCGCGTGATCAACCACTACGGGCCGACCGAAGCGACGGTCGGTGCGATCGCGTGCGATACGGCGTCGATCGCCGCTGATGCGCGCGATCCCGCGAGCGGCGTGCCGCTCGGCCTGCCGCTGCCGAATGCGCGCGCGCTGGTGCTCGACGCGTTCGGCGCGTGCGTGCCGGCCGGCGCGACGGGCGAGCTGTATCTGGGCGGGCCGGGCGTCGCGCGCGGCTACCTGGGGCGCCCGGCGCAGACCGCCGAGCGCTTCGTGCCCGATCCGTTTACGCCCGGTGCGCGGCTGTATCGCACGGGCGACCGTGTCCGGTTGCGCGCCGACGGCCGTCTCGCGTTCCTCGGCCGCATCGACGACCAGGTGAAGATTCGGGGCTACCGTGTCGAACCGGGCGAGGTGAGTGCGGCCGTGCGTGCGGCCGGGCCGGTCGCGCAGGCCGAAACGCTCGCGATCGAACACGATGGCCGCCTGCGGCTCGCGACGTTCGTCGTGATGCGCGACGGCGCGACCTTCGACGAGGCCGCCGTGCGCGCGGCGCTTGCCGCGAAGCTGCCCGACTACATGGTGCCCGCGCAGTTCGTCGCGCTCGCACGCCTTCCCGTGACCGCGAACGGCAAGATCGATCGTGCCGCGTTGCGTGAACAGGCGGCCGCGCCGGTCGCGACGGCGTCCGGGAATGCGCCGCAGGGCGTGGTCGAAACGGTGCTCGCCGAAGTCTGGCAGGCCGTGCTGAAGGCGCCGCAGGTCGGCCGCGACGACAACTTCTTCGAACTCGGCGGCGATTCGATCCTCGTGCTGCAGGTGATCGCCCGTGCGCGCAAGCGCGGCGTGCGCTTCACGCCGAAGCAGCTGTTCGACGGCCCGACGGTCGCCGAACTCGCACGCATCGCGAAGACCGAGGACGTGGCTGTCTCCGCCGCCGCGCAGCCTGCTGCCGGATCTGCTGCCGGCGCACCGGTGACAGCGCAGGTCCTGACGCCCGCGCAGCAGCGCTTCTTCGCGCTCGACATCCCGCGCCCGGGCCACTGGAACCAGTCGGTCGCATTCGACGTGCGCGGGCCGTTCGACGCCGATGCGTTCGCGCGCGCCTTCGACGCATTGCTGACGCATCACGACGCATTCCGCCAGCGTTTCGCACGCGGCGCGAACGGCACGTGGCACGCCAGCGATGCCGCGAAACCGTACGACGCGCTGCCGTTCGTCGAAGTCGCCGCACACGACGAAGCCGACGCGCTCACGCGCTTCGACGCGTTGCAGCGCCGCCTCGACCTCGGTCGCGGGCCGCTGGCCTGCGCATGCGCGGCTCGCTTGCCGGACGGCTCGACGCAGCTCTATCTGGCGATTCACCATGCGATCGTCGACGGCGTGTCGTGGCGCATCCTGCTCGACGACCTGGACTCGGCCTATCGCGCGGCATGCGAGCGCACGCCCATCCGGCTGTCGCAGCCGGGCCTGCGAGCGGATGCCTGGGCGTCGCGGCTGGCCCGTGCGGCGACGGAACCGGCATCGCCGTTCGCGGCCGAGGCGGCGTACTGGGCCGGCATGGCGCAGGGTGACGACGTCGTGCCCGACCACTCCGACGCCACGGCAACGAACGCCGATGCAGCCGTCGTCGTGCAGACGATCGACGCGGCATTGACCCGCGCGGCGCTGACCGATGCGCATGCCGCCTATCGCACGCAGACGATCGAATTGCTCGGTGCCGCGCTCGCGATGGCACTGGCCGGCGCGAGCGGCGCCGCCTCGTGCCGTATCGAACTGGAAGGGCATGGCCGAGAGGCGCTGTTCGACGATGCCGATGCGAGCCGCACGATCGGCTGGCTGACGAGCCATTACCCGGTGACGCTGCCGGTCGCGGCCACCGCTCGCGATACGCTGTGCGCGGTCAAGGACACGTTGCGCGCCGTGCCGCACAAGGGGCTCGGTTTCGGCGTGCTCGCGCACTACGGCGATGCGGCGACGCGCGCGGTGCTGGCCGCCGTGCCGCGTCCGCGCGTCACGTTCAATTATCTCGGCCAGTTCGACGCCCCGCGCGATGCCACGCTCGTGCCGCGCTTCGGCGGCACCGGCGTCGAGCGCGATCCGCAAGGTCCGCTCGGCAACGCGCTCGCGATCCACGCGTACCTCGATACGGATCGCGACGGCGCACGCACGCTGAAAGTGCACTGGGTCTACGGTGCACCGCAATTCGAGCGCACGACGATCGACGCATGTGCCGAACGCTTCGCGGCGGCGCTGCGCGAGCTCGTCGACGCGTGTGCGTCACGCGTCGCGCATCGCGGCGCCGGCGCGACGCCGGGCGATTTCCCGCTTGCGCAGGCCGCCGGTCTCACGCAGGCCGCGATCGAACGCACGCCGCTCGACTGGCGCACGATCGACGACGTCTATCCGCTGTCGCCGATGCAGCAGGGCATCCTGTTCCATGCGCTGTTCGCACCCGGTCACGCCAGCTACGTGAACCAGCTCGTCGCGACCGCGGCCGCGCTCGATGCCGACCGGCTCGTCGCCGCGTTCGAAGCGTCCGTCGCGCGCCACGACATCCTGCGCACGAGCGTGATGCCGGACGAAGCCGCGCCGCTGCAGTGCGTGCATCGCCACGCCCGGATGCCGGTCGAACAGCTCGACTGGCGCACGCGCGGCGACACGCTCGACGCCGATTTCGACGCATGGCTCGCGGCCGATCGCGCACGCGGCTTCGACTGGCGCGAGCCGCCGTTGATGCGCCTCACGCTGATCCGCGTGACCGACGACGCATGGCGCGTCGTGTGGACGCGTCACCACGTGCTGCTCGACGGCTGGAGCACCGCGCGCCTGCTGGCGGACGTGCTGCGCGACTATCTCGACCCGGACGCCGTATCGCCGTTCGCGGGCCGCCCGGCACTCCGGTATCGCGACTTCATCGCCTGGCTCGGCACGCGCGACCGCGATGCCGACGAACGCTTCTGGACCGAACGCCTCGCACGACTCGACGCCCCGACGCTGATCGCGGACCGCACGGCCGACCGTGCGGATGCCGACATGGTCACGTGGCGCGCGACGCTCGATGCCGACGCGATGACGCGTGTCGCGCAGACGGCACGGGCGCTGAAGCTGACCGTCAACACGCTGGTGCAGGGCGCATGGGCGCTCGCGCTGCAACGGATGACGCACCAGCCGGCCGTCGCGTTCGGCGCGACCGTCGCGGGCCGTCCCGACGCACTCGCGGACGTCGATTCGGTGCTCGGCCTCTTCATCAACACGGTGCCGGTGATCACCGCGCCGGCGCCGCAGCAACGCGCGGCCGACTGGCTGCAGGCACTGCAACGCGACAACGCGGCGGCCGCCGAGCACGCGCATACGCCGCTTGCCGACATCCAGCGCTGGGCCCGCGGCGCGGGCGGCGCACTGTTCGACACGCTGGTCGTGTTCGAGAACTATCCGGTCGACGACACGGCGCGCGATGCCGATCCGCGCGCGCTGGTTTTGAGCGGCGTGCGCAGCATCGAAGCCACCGATTTCGCGCTGACGCTCGTGATCGAGAGCGGCGCCGGGCTGACGATCGACTACGGCTACGACACCGCGCGCGTCGATGCGCGGCAGGTCGAAACCTGGCACCGCGCGTTCGCCTGCGCACTCGATGCGCTGGCCCGCACGCCGGATGCGCTGCTCGGCACACTGTCGATCGCCGACGACGCCACCCGCGACGCACTGGCGCGGGCGCAGGACACCGCGCGCACATGGCCGGCTTCGCAACGGCAGCCGCTGCAACTGCAATTCGCCGATGCGGCGCGGGCGACGCCCGACGCGATCGCGCTCGAATACGCGGACGTTCACGGCGGCGTGCATCGCGCGACCTATCGCGAGCTCGACGTCGGTACGTCACGCATCGCGGCCGCGCTGCGCCGGCGCGGCGTGCGGCCCGATACGCCGGTCGCGCTGTGCGTCGAGCGTTCGTTCGACATGGTGATGGCGCTGGTCGGCGTGCTGAAGGCCGGCGCGGCCTACCTGCCGGTCGATCCCGACTATCCGACCGAACGCATCGCGTATCTGTTGCGCGACGCGCGGCCGGCCGTCGCGATCACCCAGGCCCATCTGCGCGAGCAGGTCGAGGCGGCGCTGGGCGACGGCGCAACGACGCAGCTGCTGACGGTCGCGGACCTGCTGGCCGATGAAACCGTCGACGAAACGGTCGACGAAACGGTCGACGACAACGCCGGCGTGACCGCCGAGGTCGACGACGCACAGCTTGCCTACCTGATCTACACGTCCGGCTCGACCGGCAAGCCGAAGGGCGCCGGCAACACGCACGGCGCGCTCGCGAACCGGATCGCGTGGATGCAGCACGCGTACCGGCTGACGCGCGACGACGTCGTGCTGCACAAGACGCCGTTCGGCTTCGACGTGTCGGTGTGGGAATTCGTGTGGCCGCTGGCGATCGGCGCGAAGCTCGCGATCGCCGCGCCCGGCGACCATCGCGATCCGGCGCGTCTCGCGGCCGCGATCCATGCGCACGGCGTGACGGTGCTGCACTTCGTGCCGTCGATGCTCGCCGCGTTCGCCGCGCATCTCGACGATTTCGCGGCCGCCGCGCAATGCGACAGCGTGCGCCTGATCGTCGCGAGCGGCGAGGCGCTCGCGCCCGAACTCGTCGAGAAAATGGCGCGGCTGCTGCCGCACGCGACGCTCGTCAACCTGTACGGGCCGACCGAGGCCGCGATCGATGTGTCGCACTGGACGTGCGGCCCCGACGACGCGCAGGCGGTCGCGGTGCCGATCGGCCATCCGATCGCGAACCTGCAATTGCACGTGCTCGATGCCGCATGGCAGCCGGTGCCGGCCGGCGCGACCGGCGAACTGTATCTCGCGGGCGCGGGCCTCGCACGCGGCTATCTCGGCCGTCCGGCGCTGACCGCCGAGCGCTTCGTGCCCGATCCGTTCGTACCGGGCGCGCGCATGTACCGCACGGGCGACCTCGCGCGACGGCGGGCGGACGGTGCGCTCGACTACCTCGGCCGCGTCGATACGCAGGTCAAGCTGCGCGGCCAGCGGATCGAGCCGGGCGAGATCGAGGCGCTGCTGCGCGCGGCGCCCGGCGTCAACGATGCGGTCGTGATCGTGCGCGACGAGCAACTGGTCGGTTATGTCGCACGCGGCGATGCGGCCCCGCTCGACCGGGCGACGCTGCTCGACTCGCTGCGCGCGCAACTGCCGGCTTACATGGTGCCGTCGCAGCTGGTCGAACTCGACGCGTTGCCCGTCACGCCGAACGGCAAGTGCGACCGCCATGCGCTGCCCGCGCCGGTACGCGAGACGGCGGCCGAAGCGGCACTCGCGACCGACACGGAGCGCGCGCTCGCCGGGATCTGGCAACGCGTGCTGCACGTGGACGCGATCGGCCGCGACGGCGACTTCTTCCTGCTCGGCGGCCATTCGCTGCTCGCGACGCAGGCCCATGCGCAGGCGAACCTGCACTGGGGGCTCGCGTTGCCGCTGCGCACGCTGTTCGACACGCGCACGCTGGTGCGTTGCGCGGAAGCGATCGATGCGGCCTGCGCGGCACGCGGCGCGACCGATGCGGCGAGCGCGATCGACGCGCTGCTCGGCGAACTGGAAACCCAATAAGGACGACGGATGACGAAGGTTCAACCCGACTGGCTGGCGCTCGCGACGCGTTTCGCGCAACTGCCCGACGCGCAGCGCGCGGTGTTCATCGACAAGCTCGGCGCGGCCGGCATCGATTTTCGCGTGCTGCCGATCCCGCCGCGCACGCCACGCAGCGACCGCGTGCCGGCGTCGTTCGCACAGACGCGGCTGTGGCTGCATGCGCGGCTGATCGATGCACCCGACGCGTACCACATCACCGAGCGCCTGGCGCTGACGGGCCCGCTCGACGCGCACGCGTTGCGCCTGGCATGCGATGCGCTGATCGCGCGCCACGAGGCGCTGCGCACGACGTTCGACGAAGCGCAGGACGGCGTCGCGCAAACGATCCACGCGCCGATGCGCTGCCCGTGGCGCGAAACCGGTCTCGAAGCGCTGCCGGACGCGCAGCGCACGGCGCGCGCGCAAGCCGTCGCGACTGCCGAGGAAGCCGAGCCGTTCGATCTCGGCGTGGCGCCGCTCGTGCGCGCCCACCTGGTGCGCTTCGACGCGACGCATCACTGGCTCGCGCTCACCGTGCACCACATCGTGTCGGACGGCTGGTCGTCGGGCGTGATGCTCGAGGAACTCGCGGCGTTCTATCGCACGTATGCGTCCGACCGGCCGGTGCCGCTCGCGCCGCTGCCGATCCAGTACGCCGACTACGCGCTGTGGCAGCGCCGCTGGCTCGACGCCGGCGAGCGCGAACGCCAGCTCGCGTTCTGGCGCGAACGGCTCGATCCGCA
>NZ_LDVA01000100.1:0-9295 GCF_050768715.1 Burkholderia sp. ZZQ-2
GCGGGCGCTCGATACCGTGCAGCGCGAATTCGGCCGGGTCGACGCGCTGCTGAACATCGCGGGCGCGTTCGTGTGGCAGACGATCGCCGACGGCGACGCCGCCACGTGGGACCGCATGTACGAACTGAACGTGAAGACCGCGCTGAACGCATCGAAGGGCGCGCTGCCGCACCTGCTGGCGAGCCCGGCCGGGCGTATCGTCAACATCGGCGCGGGCGCGGCGTTCAAGGCCGGCGCGGGAATGGGCGCCTATGCGGCCGCGAAGGCCGGCGTCGCGCGGCTCACCGAGGCGCTGGCGGCCGAACTGCTCGACCGTGGCGTGACGGTGAACGCGATCCTGCCGAGCATCATCGATACGCCGCCGAACCGCGCGGACATGCCGGACGCGGATTTCACGCGCTGGGTGCGGCCGGAACAGATCGCGGCGACGATCGGGTTCCTGCTGTCGGCCGACGCGCAGGCGATCACCGGCGCGTCGATCCCGGTGACCGGCCGCGTCGCATAGTCCGGCGGGCACGGGCTCGCGCTCGCGCGGCGGCCGGCCGTGCGTACAATGGCGCACCGGACATACGCGAGCCCAGCCCGAGACCATGCATCAGCCCCATATCCTGATCGTCGAAGATGAAGTGGCGATCGCGGACACGATCGTCTACGCCCTCGGCACCGACGGCATGCAGACCGTCCACTGCACCCTCGGGCAGGCGGCGCTCGACCGCCTGCGCGATGCGCGCTTCGACCTCGTCGTGCTCGACGTCGGCCTGCCGGACCTCAGCGGCTTCGAGGTATGCCGGCGGCTGCGCACGTTCTCCGACGTGCCGGTGATCTTCCTCACGGCGCGGCACGACGAAATCGACCGGATCGTCGGGCTCGAGATCGGTGCCGACGATTACGTGGTCAAGCCGTTTTCGCCACGCGAGCTGGCGGCCCGGGTGCGCGTGATCCTGCGGCGTTTCCACCGGGCGGCCGCCCCCGAATCGATACCCGCGCCCGCGCCGGCACCCGCCGCGACGACCGCGCCGGGCTTCACGGTCGATACCGATGGCGCGCGCGTGTCGTGGCGCGGCCACGCACTGGATCTCACGCGCTACGAATTCGGGCTGCTGGCGCTGCTGGTCCGGCATCCCGGGCGCATCTATTCGCGCGAGCAGCTGATGGATCTCGTGTGGCACGAGGCCTTCGATTCGGCCGACCGCACGGTCGACACGCACATCAAGACGCTGCGCGCCAAGCTGCGCGCGATCGACCCCGAGCGCGACCCGATCCGCACCCATCGCGGGATGGGTTATTCGCTGCAACCGTAACGACCGGCACCGCCCATGCATATCGGCCTGCGCATCTTCTTCGGCTTTTTCCTGATCGTCGGGCTGGCCGCGCTGATCACGCTGCGCGTGTTCGTGCAGGAGGTGAAGCCCGGCGTGCGCGAAGCGATGGAGGACACCCTCGTCGATACCGCGCAAGTGCTCGCGACGCTGGCCGCCGACGACATGGCCAGCGGCCATATCGCCGACGGCGCTTTCGCGCGGCAGCTCGCGCAACTTCACGAACGCCCGGTCAGCGCGAACGTGTGGGGCGTGCAGAAGAACGTGATCGGCTACCGCCTCTACATCACCGACGCGCACGGCATCGTGCGCTACGACTCGACCGGCCGCGCGCTCGGGCAGGACTATTCGCGCTGGAACGACGTCTACCGGACGCTGCGCGGCGAATACGGCGCGCGCAGCACGCGCAGCGATCCGAACGACGACAGCAGCACCGTGATGCACGTGGCGGCACCGATCCGGCGCGGCAACGAGATCATCGGCGTGCTGACGATCGCGAAGCCGAACCAGACGGTCGCGCCGTTCATCGCGCGCAGCCAGCGCAAGATCATGCTGTACGGCGCGCTGCTGATGGGCGGCGCGATCCTGATCGGCGTCGCGTGCACCTGGTGGCTGGTGATCGGGCTGCGTCGCCTGCAGCGCTATGCGCGCGCGATTGCGGCGGGCGAGCGGGCCGACATGCCGCTGCAGGGCGCGAGCGAGCTGGCCGAGCTCGGGCGCGCGGTGGAAAGCATGCATCAGCGGCTGGAGGACCGGCAGTACGTCGAGACCTACATCCACACGCTCACGCACGAGATGAAAAGCCCGCTGGCGGCGATCAGCGGTGCAGCCGAACTGTTGCAGGAAGACATGCCGGTTGCGAACCGCCGGCGCTTCACCGAGAACATCCGCCGCCAGGCCGGCCGCCTCGAACAGATGATCCGCAAGCTGCTCGCGCTCGCCGAAGTCGAACAGAAGCAGCGGCTGTCGGTGCGCGAACCGGTCGCGCTGCGGCCGGTGCTCGAACAGCTCGTCGACGATATCGAGCCGCGCGCGAGGCAGCGCGGCGTGAACCTGGCGATCGACGCGAACGACGCGGCCGACCCGGCGGTCGTCGAAGGCGATCCGTTCCTGCTGCGCCAGGCGCTCGGCAACCTGCTCGACAACGCGCTGGATTTCGCGCCGCGGGGCAGCACGATCCGCATCGCGCTCGAACGGCAGCCGGCGGGCAGGGCGCACGTCGCGATCGTGCGCGTCGCCGATGACGGCCCCGGCGTGCCCGACTACGCACTGGCGCGCGTGTTCGAGCGCTTCTATTCGCTGCCGCGCCCCGACGGGCAGGATCGCAGCACGGGCCTCGGGCTGTGTTTCGTCCGCGAAGTCGCGATGCTGCACCGCGGCCAGGTCGCGCTCGCGAACCGCGACGAAGGCGGCGCGTGCGCGACGCTCACGCTGCCGTCGTCGGCCTGACCGCGCTTCACGTTCGCCCCACATTCGGCCCACATTCGCTTCACACCGGCTTCAATCGCCCTTCACCGGGCCGGCGCATGCTGGCGGTACCTTTTACTCCGGTACCTGTCGGCCATGAATCGAGTCCTGTTGTTCAAATTCGCGATCACCGCGTTGCTTGCGCTGCTGATCCTGATCCCGCTGCAGATGGTGCAAAGCATCGTGCACGAACGCTCCGCGTATCGCATGGACGCGCTGCAGAGCATCTGGTCGAGCTATGCGGGGCCGCAGACGGTGTCGGGGCCCGTGCTTGTCGTGCCTTACACGGAAGTCACGCGCGTGCGTGACGAGACGCCCGCCGGCGGCGCGACGAAGACGAGCCTGAGAAGCGAGACGAAGCGCCTGCTCGTGTTTCCGAAGACGCTGAACGTCGACGGCACGCTGACGACCAGCGTCCGCTATCGCGGTATTCACAAGGCACTGGTATACGAACTGACGAGCCGGTTGACCGGCACGCTGGCGTTGCCGGACCTGAAGAAGCTGCCGCAGGCGGACGGCCACGTGAGCTTCAAGGTCGACAACGCCTATGTCGCGATCGGCATCGGCGACATTCGCGGGCTGACCGCGCAACCCGACCTGCGTATCGGCGGCGCGCGTTTCGACGTGGAGCAGGGCTCGCGGCTGGACAGCCTGCGCCAGGGTGTGCATGCGAACGTCGACCTCGCGGCGCTGGCCGAAGCAGGCGCGGGGGCGGGGGCGGTCGTGCCGTTCAGCATCGACCTGCCGCTGCGGGGCGCGGAGTCCGTCGCGTTCGCGCCGGTGGGCGACCAGAACGATTTCTCGTTGAAGTCGACGTGGCCGCATCCGAGTTTCGACGGCGCGTTCCTGCCGAACAACCGCACGGTCGATGCGCGCGGCTTCACCGGCAACTGGCGCGTGACGTCGTTCAACACGAAGGCGCGCGAGCAGATCGCGACCGGCAACGGGGACAGCGCGATCGAAGCGGCGTCGGTGTCGATGATCGAACCCGTGAACGTCTATCTGCAGGCCGAACGCGCAACGAAGTACGGCGCGCTGTTCGTGATGCTCACGTTCGCGAGCTTCTTCATGTACGAGCTCGTGAAGCGGCTGCGCATTCACCCGATCCAGTACACGCTGGTCGGCCTGTCGCTCGCGTTGTTCTTCCTGCTGCTGCTGAGCCTCTCCGAACACATCGCGTTCGCGTACGCGTATCTCGCGGCGAGCGGCGCATGCATCGGGCTGCTCGGCTTCTACCTGTCGTTCGTGCTGCACAGCGTGAAGCGCGGCGCGGTGTTCTCGGCGCTGCTCGCGGTGCTGTACGCGGCGCTCTACGGGCTGCTGCTGTCGGAAGACAACGCGCTGATGCTCGGTTCGCTGCTGCTGTTCGCGATCCTCGCCGGCATCATGACGCTCACGCGCCGCGTCGACTGGTATTCGCTCGGCGCCGCGTGGCAGCCGCTGGCCGACAAGGCGGCCGCGGGCGCCGTGAAGCCGGGCGCGCAGGCGAAGTAGGCACGCGGGTGGCGAGCGCGCCGGTCGGCAATGCGACGGCCGGGGCGTCATCCGGCGCGGCACAGCCGCGCTTCACGCGCGTGGTGCGGGCCGGCGAAAACGCGCGAGCGGAATTTCGGCGACGGCGGTGATCTCGATCAGCAGGTCGGGATGGTAGAGACGTTCGACCTGGACGGTCGTCGTCACCGGATAGGGCGCGGCGAAATACGTGTTGCGGATGTCGCCGGCCTGCATGAAGGCATCGATGTCGGTTGCGTAGTGGACGAGCGAGATCACGTCCTGCATCTGCCCGCCCATCGCGGCGAGCACGGCGCGGATGTTGTCGAGCGTCTGCCGTAGCTGCATGCGCATGTCGCCGTGGCCGACCACCCGGCCGTCGCGGTCGAGCGCCACTTGCCCCTTCAGATGCACGATCCGGCCGTCGCCCTGGATTACGGCCATCGAGAACGCGCCGAACGGCGCCCAGACTTCCGGCGGATTCACTGCTTCGGCCATCACGCGGCTCCTGTGGGGGGCGGCTGCACGGTTCGCGGCGAGCGGCCGCGCAACGAGGGCGCGCCGTCGACAGCACCGCCCGCTTCGTCGACAATCGCGCCATTATGGATGAACGCGCGGCGACGCATGGGGCGTTGTTTCGCGATCGCGACGACACACATGGACGATATCCGCGTCATCAAGGATCGTGCGGCGCTCGACGGCACCGCGTACGTCGAACTCATGGGCGGGCCGTATGCGCGCACCTGCTGGAATGCCGGGTCGCTGTTCTTCGACGAGGAAGTGTTCGGGCTGCTCGAGGCGGCAATCGCGCGGCAGATCCCCGACTACGACCATTACACGTTCAACGCCGTCGGCATGGCCGACTGGCTTGCGATCGTCGCCGAACTGGCCGACACGGGCAGGCGGCTCGGCAACGCCGCGCAGCGCACCGCCGCGCTCGACCGGCTCGGTTTCATTTTCAGCGGATCGCGGCAGGCTTTCGTCGATCGTCTCGACGCAAGCTGCGCCGCGCTGGCCGGCGTGATCGCGGAAGTCGACGCGTGGACGCGCGACGTTCGGCTTCGCCACGACCAGGTGACGATCCTCGGGATGTGACGCGGCGCGTGCCGGCTGTCACCGCCGACAGGCCGGGCGGCATCCACTTATACTCAAGCTTTTCCGCCATTCGATTGTCGCCGTGCCCACGCCTGCCCCCACCGATCCGTCCATCGACGATCCGCGTCCGACCCCGCCCGTACAGCCCGAACTGGAAGACTGCTGCAACAGCGGTTGTTCGCCGTGCGTTTTCGACCTGTACGACGAAGCACTGGCGCGCTATCGCGTCGAACTGGCGGAGTGGGAAGCGCGGCACGCGCAGCCCAAGCCATGACGACAAGCCCGATGCCGGCGAGCGGTGCGCACGTGCCGCGCGTCTCGAGCCGCGCCGGCAGTGGGCGCCGGTTCCGCGTCACGCGCCCGCATGCAGCCGCCGATGCAGCGGCCCGAGCATGGCCGACAGCGCGATGCACGCGAGCAGCACGGCCGTCAGCGCGAACATCGACGTTCTGAAGCCCTGCACATAATCGAGCGCGGCCGGATGCGTGCCGAGCCGGGCGAAGAACACGCCGCCGAGCGTCGCCGCGCCGACGGCCGCGCCGATCTGCAGCATCGCGGTGACCATGCCGGATGCCACGCCCGCGCGGGCGGTATCGACTTCCGCGAGCACGATCCGCACGACCGACGGCAGCACGAGGCCCTGGCCGACACCGATCGCCGCGATCCCCGCGTAGAAGCCGGGGCCCGGCGCGGCCGCACCGGCAAGCGCGGCGGCCGTCGCGACGCCGGCCGCGAGCATCGCGAAACCGAGCGTGAGCACGCGATAGCCGCCGAACCGGCCGACGAGCCGCGGCATCAGCAGCGGGCTCGACAGGAAGCCGAGCCCGAGCGGCAGGATCGCGAGCCCCGATGCGAGCGGCGACCAGTTCAGGCAGCCCTGCAGATAGATCCCGTAGCTCAGGAAGAACGCGCTCAGCGTATAGAACAGGAACGCCAGCACGAGTCCGAGTGCGACGACCGGGTTCCGGAACAGGCGCACGTCGAGCAGCGGATCGTGGCCGCCCGCGAGACGGCGCGCCTCGACCGCCAGCAGCGCGCCGAGCATCGGCAGCGCGCCGACGAGGCACGCGACCATCCACAGCGGCCAGCCGGCCTCGCGCCCGTGCGTGAGCGGGTAGACGAGCATCAGCAGGAACAGCGACAGCAGGGCCATGCCGGGCACGTCGATGCGCTGGCCGCGCGGCGGCCGGCTTTCCGGGATGAAGCGCCAGCTGCCGATCAGCGCCAGGATGCCGATCGGCAGATTGACGAGGAAGATCGCGCGCCAGCCCAGCCCGAACGGATGCAGGCTGATCAGCGCACCGCCGCCGAGCTGGCCGATCACGGCCGCGAGGCCGAACACGAAACCGTAGAAGCCCATCACGCGCACCTGCTCCTGCGGGCTGAACACGCTGCGGATCGTCGCGAGCACCTGCGGCGCGAGGATCGCGGCGAACAGGCCCTGCAGCACGCGGCCGCCGACCAGCACCGCGCCGCTGCCGGCGAGCCCGCACAGCGTCGACGCGACGACGAAGCCGGCCATCCCGATCATGAACATGCGCTTGCGGCCGTACAGGTCGCCGAGCCGGCCGCCGGTGATCTGCACGACGGCGTTCGCGCACGCGTACGCCGACACGACGAGCTGCAGCTCGGCCGGGCGCGCGCCGATGCCGTCGCGGATGGCCGGTAGCGCCAGATTCACAATGAAGTAGTCGAGCGGCGGCAAAATCGCGCCAACCAGCAGGACCACCAGTGCCCAGCCGTGGTGGCTGCGCGGTGTCGCCGCGGCGGCCGTGCCGGCCGGGCCGCAGGGGGCAAGGGTATCGTTGGTCATGGAAACCAGTCCGAAGAAACGAGGGCCGTATCCGCGCCGAACGCGGCGCCGGGGGCGCCGGTTCGGCCGGGGGCGGGCGATTGACCCCCATTCTGGGTGGTGGCAATGAATCGGAAAAGCGGGAATTGGTGGTAGCATCCATCGGGTTATTCGATGGATGGAGAAGGGCGATGCGCGGTTTCGACCTGGATCAGTTGCGTACTTTCGCGGCGGTCGCGGATGCCGGCAGCCTGACGGCCGCCGCGCCGCTGCTGCACCTGTCGCAGTCGACGGTCAGCGAGCAGGTGCGCAAGCTCGAATCGCGCGCCGGCGTGCCGCTGTTCGTGCGCAGCAAGCGCGGCGTCGAGCCGACCCCGGCCGGCTCGCGGCTGCTGCAGCACGCGCGGCGCATCGTCGCGCTGAACGAGGCCGCGTTCGACGAAGTGCGCGGGCAGGCGATCAAGGGCGAACTGCGCGTCGCGATCACCGATTACTACCGGACGAACGAAGTCGCGGGCCTGCTCGCCCGGCTGCGGGAGTGCTACCCGCAACTGAGCCTGCACGTCAGCGCGATGAAGAGCGCGGACATCGAGGCGGCGCATGCGCGGGGGCAGGTCGATCTCGGCGTGGTGATGAACCTGTCGAGCGGGCCGTTCCGGCCGGCGTCGGCCGATACGCGCTGGGTGCTGCGGCGCGAGCCGCTGTCGTGGGTCGCGTCGCCCGCGCTCGCCGAGCAACTGCCCGAGCCGTTGCCGCTCGTGCTGCTGCCGGACGACTGCATGATGCATCAGGTCGCGGTGCGCGCGCTCGACGAGCGGCATACGCCGTACCGGCTCGTGCACAGCGCGTCGGGGGTCGCGGGGCTGCAGTCGATGCTGGCGGCGGGGCTCGGTGTGGGCTGTCTGTGCGCGTCGGCGATCGGCGAGGGCACGATGCGGCTCGGCGCGAAATACCGTCTGCCGCCGCTGCCCGACGCGGTGTTTTCGCTGACGCCGCCGATGCCGGGCGAACGCGAAACCGTCACGCAGGCGCGCGAGGTGCTGTCGCGGCAATTGCTGATGTAGAAGAACCGTAGAACCGGGCCGCGCGATGCGCGGCGGCGCGTACCTGAGAGGCGCGCCAGGAGAAAAAAATGAACGACGAACTGCAACGCCAGATGGCCGCGAAGCTGCAGGATGCGCTGGAGCGCGTGGTCGACGAACGCTCGCTGATCCACTTCCTGCGCGTGCTCGGCCACGACTGGAACAAGGAGCGGCAGCTCGAGGCCGACCTGCCTGCGTCGCCATATGCGCGCGCGGCGCTCGGCTGGGAAAACCACTCGATCGGCGAGTACCTGGATGCGATGGTCGACTGGGCCGAGGCATCGGAGGAAGGGCTGCGCTACTACGACGTGCCCGACAATCCGTGGCGGCGCATGGCGGACATCCTGTTCGCCGGGAAAAGCTACGAATAGCGCCGCTCGGGCGATTCGTTCACTGCACGTTCGCCGCTGCGAATCGTCCAACTGCCCAACCGCCTATTCGACCGGTTCGCCGTTCACGTACGCACGCAGCCCGTCGGCCAGCGCATCGAACACCGCGCGGCAGCGCGGGCTCGTGCGCAGGTCCTCGTGCATCACGACCCAGGTTTCCAGCTGCATCGCGGGCCCGTCCGGCAGCACGCGCACGAGCCGCGCGTCCCGTTTCGCGAGCCCGGTCTGGCAGAAGCCGATCCCGTAGCCGGCGCGGATCATCGCGAGCTGCGCCAGGTTGCTGTCGGTGCGCAGCGAGAACGCGTCGCGCTTCCACATCGGCATGCCGCGGCCCGCCGAGCGGATGAACGGCGTGACCGTGTCGAAGCCGATCAGCGCGTGATGCGCGAGTTCGTCGATCGTCGCGGGCGCCCCGTTGCGCGCGAGGTAGTCGTCGCGCGCATACAGCGCGACATCGATTTCGCCGATGCGCCGCGCCACGAGCGCCTCCTGCGCGGGCGGCGCCATCCGGACCGCGATGTCGGCCTCGCGCTTGAGCACGTCCTGGATGCGGTCGGTCGGCACCAGCTCGATGACGAGCCCCGGATGGTTGCGCCGCAATTGCGCGAGAACCGGCGGGAGCACTTCGACGGCGATCACGTCGCTGGCCGAGATCCGCAC
>NZ_LDVA01000101.1:0-19245 GCF_050768715.1 Burkholderia sp. ZZQ-2
CGTCCAGCATGTCGACCAGGCGTTCGCGCTCGGGATGGCCGAGTGGCTCGACGGCTATACGCGGCTGCCGGTGCGCGTCGCGCGGCAGGGCAGCGTGCCGCAGGCCGGCGAGGTGCTGCTCGCGGCGACCAACGATCACCTTTACCTGTCGCCGCGCGGCGTGCTCGGCTATACGCGGCATCCGGTCGAGACACCGTACCGGCCGTCGATCGACGTGTTCTTCAACAGCGTCGCCGACGGCTGGCAGGGCGAAGCGTTCGGCGTGCTGCTGACGGGCATGGGGCGCGACGGCGCGCTCGGCCTGAAGGCGATGCGCGCGAAGGGCTGCCACACGATCGCGCAGGACGAAGCGACGAGCGCCGTGTACGGAATGCCGAAGGCGGCCGCCGCGATCGGGGCGGCGTCGGCGATCCTGCCGCTCGAACGGATCGCGCCCCAGCTGATCTCGCGCATCACGCGTCCGCTGCGCGACTGACGGCGTTCAACGGGCCGGCGGCGCCGTCCCGTTCCGCTGCGCCGTCGGCCGCATTGCGGGCGTCGCGTACTCGCGTACAATGGCGGCCTGCGGAGATGGCATGCCTCCCTGCGGTCGTACGCGGCGCGTTGCGCACGGTGCGGCCCTCAACCGCCGGTAAGCCCGGCTGATGATGCCTGCGTGTTCCTGGGTCGTCAGGAGGTCGCAGGCCGTCCATGCGGTATTCTGCCGCCCAGGTTTTGATGTTCCGTCGAATCTGGAAATCATGTTCTTCACGACTTCTGCCGATCTTCTCGCGACCGTGCGCTACGTGTGCCGCTGGCTCGCGCTCTCGGCCCTGCTTGGCGCACTGGCCGGCACGGCTTCCGCCTTGTTCCTGATCGCGCTCGACTGGGCGACCGGCACGCGCGTCGCGCATCCGTGGCTGCTGTGGGGGCTGCCGGCGGCCGGTTTCGCGACCGGCTGGATCTACCATCGCTTCGGCCAGTCCGTCGCGCGCGGCAACAACCTGCTGATCGACGAAATCCACGACCCGAAGGCGCTCGTGCCGAAACGGATGGCGCCGCTCGTGCTCGTCGCGACCGTCGTCACGCACCTGTTCGGCGGCTCGGCCGGCCGCGAGGGCACGGCCGTGCAGATGGGCGGCGCGCTCGCCGATCGCGTCACGCACGTGTTCCGTCTCGATCGCGAACATCGCCGCGTGCTGCTGATGGGCGGCATCGCGGCCGGTTTCGCATCGGTGTTCGGCACGCCGCTCGCGGGCGCCGTGTTCGGGCTCGAGGTGCTGGCGATCGGGCGCGTGCGGTACGACGCGCTGCTGACCTGTGTCGCATCCGCGATCGTCGCGGATGTCGTCTGTCGCGCGTGGGGCGTGCATCACACCGCCTATGCGATTCCGTTCGTGCCGGCCGTGTCGGCGACGGGGCTGGCCGTGACGGTCGTCGCGGGCGTGGCGTTCGGCGTGGTCGGGCGGCTGTTCGCGTTCGCGACGCATGCGCTGACCGCGTGGTTCCGCCGCGTCATCCGTTATGCGCCGCTGCAGCCGGTGCTCGGCGGCCTGCTGGTCGCCGCGGCTGCCACCGCGTTGAACGTGCCGCAGTATCTCGGCCTCGGCATCCCGACGATCGAGGCCGCGTTTCACGGCCCGTTGCCGCTCTACGACTTCGCGGGCAAGTTCGCGTTCACCGTCGTCACGCTCGCGTCGGGGTTCAAGGGCGGTGAAGTGACGCCGCTGTTCTACATCGGCGCGACGCTCGGCAACGCGCTCGGCCAGGTGCTGGCGCTGCCGGTGCCCGTGCTCGCGGGGCTCGGCTTCGTCGCGGTGTTCGCGGGCGCGGCCAACACGCCGATCGCGTCGACGATCATGGCGATCGAACTGTTCGGGGCGGATATCGGCGTGTATGCGATCGTCGCGTGTGTCGTTGCGTATCTGTTCTCGGGGCACGCGGGGATTTATCGCGCGCAGCGCGTGGCGGTGGGCAAGGGCGCGCAGGCCGAAGCCGAATGATGCGGGCGGCGGCCCGACGCATCCATGCGGCACCCGCAGTGCCGGAAACCGGGAGCACGACATTCGATGACGCTGGAAGACTTTCTGATCGAAGCGCGGCGCCTTGCCAGGCCATGCCGTCAATATCGCTTCGCGAGTGGCGGGGAACCCGTCACCGGCTACTGGCATGGCGTTGAAGCAGGCGCGCCGTGCGTCTCCGTCGAGCGGGACGGCACCTGGCTGAACGTGTATCTCGACGAGGGCGGGACATCGGGCCGCGCGGAAACCGCCGTGCAACCCGTCCGGTCGGACCGCCCGCTGTGCCGATCCGACGCTACGTCGCTCCCGCCGGTCGAAGCGGTGTTCCGCTTCGGCTCAGCCGCGATCGACGCCTATCTCGACGCGCACGGCTGGCAACGCGACTGGGGATTCAACAGCAACTTCAAGGGCATCGCGGCGCACGACTACGAGCGTGAGTGGATGGCGCAATGCCCGCTCTACACGGGCGGGGCGGTCGCCGTCGCGGGCGGGTGGAACATGCGCTGGCCCGACGACGACGAACCGGTCGATCTCGATCTCGTCCTCTGGACGTTCGAGGAAGCGGAGCCGTGGGTCGAGGTGTTTTGCGACGGCGGCCGGTACTCGGTGATCCAGCGGATCACCTAGCGCGCCGGCAACCGTTACTGCTTCGGCAGGCGCGCGACATGGCGCGCCAGCAATTCCTCGATATCGATGCCTTTTTCGGCCAGCAACGCCGTGACGACACCGTTCAGTTCGCCGAGCGTTTCCTTGACCGATTCCCGGATCGTGTCCACGACCACCTGCGTGCTGCGCTCGATCTCGATGTTGACCGTGTCGTTGACGCCCTTCGCATCGAAGGTCGTCGCGCGACGCGTTTCGGGAATCAGCCAGACATCGAACCAGCCTTCGTCGCGGTTGACGTCGGACACCGTCAGGCTGCAGCCGTTGATCGCGATATAGCCCTTCGCGAACACGTACCGCTTGAATGCGTCCGGCACGCCGATGCGCACCATCCGGTTATGCTCGGACGATGCGATGTGCCGGATGGTCCCGGTGAAGTCGACATGGCCGGACAGCGGATGCCCGCCGATCTCCGCGCCGTCCTTCGCGGCCCGCTCCACGTTGATCCGCGCGCCTGTCGTGAGGTCGGCCAGCGTGGTGATTTTCAGGCTCGGCAGCATCACGTCGAAGTCGATCAGTTCCGGCGAATGGATGGTCGTCACCGTCAGGCAGACGCCGTCGACCGAGACGCTGGCGCCGATCTCGATGTCGTCGGTAAACCGTTCCGGGAATTCGATGCTGAAGGTTCTCAGTTCCCCGTGGTCGGCGATGGTCTTGATGGTGGCAACGCCCTGGACAATTCCTGTAAACATGGTCGATCCCTTGTCGCAAACTTGCTGGCCCACATGATAAGGGATACCGGAAGAGGCGGCCTGGCGGCGCGCGGCTTCCGGAGGGGCGGGCGGAATTCGCGGCCGAAAAAAAGGCCGTGCACCTGGCACGGCCTCGATCCGGATCCATTTGTCGACGCGCGCCGGCGGTGATGACCGCACCACCGGCGCGCGTCGCGCCTTTCTTGCATCACGCCTCGGCCGGCTCGCCGAGCGGCCCGGCATGATTGTCCGCCGTGCGCCGCGGCGAATCGGCGAGCCCCTTGGCGAGTTCCAGCGCCTGCCGCTCGAACAGCCGGCGATAGATGCCGCCGTCGATGCGGATCAGCGCGTCGTGGCTGCCTTCCTCGATCACCTTGCCGCGGTCGAGCACCAGCAGCCGGTCGAGCGCGCGCACGGTCGACAGCCGGTGCGCGACCACCAGCGTCGTGCGACCGACCATCAGCCGCTCCATCGCCTGCTGGATCAGCAGCTCGCTTTCGCTGTCGAGGCTCGACGTGGCTTCGTCGAGGATCAGGATCGGCGCATCGGCGAGGAACGCGCGCGCGATCGCGACCCGCTGGCGTTCGCCGCCCGACAGCTTGATCCCGCGTTCGCCGACCAGCGTGTCATAGCCGTCCGGCAGCGCGGCGATGAAGTCGTGCGCGCTGGCGAGCCGCGCGGCGCGCTCGATGTCGGCCCGGCTCGCGTCGGGGCGTGCATACGCGATGTTCTCGGCGAGCGTGCGGTGGAACAGCACGGGCTCCTGCTGGACGATCGCGATCTGGCTGCGCAGCGAATCCTGCCGGACCTGCGCGATGTCCTGGCCGTCGATCGTGATGCGGCCGCCCGACACGTCGTACAGGCGCTGGATCAGCTTGATGAACGTCGTCTTGCCCGACCCCGAGTGGCCGACGAGGCCCACCCGCTCGCCCGTCGCGATGCGCATCGAGAAATCGTCGTACAGCGGCACCGGATGGTTGCCGTAGCGGAACGTCACGTGCTCGAAGCGGATCTCGCCTTGCCCGATCCGGATGGCCGGCGCGCCGGGACGATCGTCGATGCCGAGCGGCTGGCGTTCGAGCGCGACGAGTTCTTCCATGTCGTTGACCGAGCGCTGCAGGTTGCGGATGTGCATGCCGACGTCGCGCAGGTAGCCCTGCAGCATGAAGAACATCGTCAGCGCGAACGCGATGTCGCCGACGCTCGCCTCGTCGTTCGCCCACAGCCGCAGCGCGACGCCGATCATCGCGGCCTGCATCGCGACGAGCATCGCGCCCTGCAACCCGCCGTTGAGCGTGCCGCGCACCCACGTGCGGCGCGTGCGTTGCCGCCACTTGCCGATCACGCGGGCGAGCCGCGCTTCCTCGCGCGTTTCCGCGCCGAACGCCTTCACGACCGCGTTGCAGCTCACGGCATCGGCGAGCGCGCCGCCCATGCGCGTATCCCACAGGTTGCCGAGGCGGGCGGCCGGCGCGACGATGCCGAGCGACACCGCAACCGTCACCGTGATGTACAGCAGCGAACCCGCGCCGACGACGAGCCCCATCACGGGCCAGTGCGTGCCGAGCAGCACGGTTGCGCCGACGAGCATCGTGACCGACGGCAACAGCGCGATCAGGACCGTGTCGTTCAGCAGGTCGAGCGCCCAGATGCCGCGCGTGATCTTGCGCACGGTCGAGCCCGCGAAGCTGTTCGCGTGCCAGTCGGTCGAGAAGCGCTGCACGCGATGGAACGATGCGGCCGCGATCTCGCTCATCATCTTCAGCGTGAGCGTGATGATGTTCAGGTAGACGCCTTGTCGCAGTACTGTCGCGCCGAGGCCGAGCGCGGCGAGCGTGCCGAACGCGACGAGGGCCGCATGCCACGCGGCGGCGCGGTCGGTCAGGCCGGTCGACAGCGCGTCGACGAGGCGGCCGGCGAACAGCGGCGTGAGCACGTCGGCGAGCGCGGCGAGCAGCGCGAGGCTCGCGACCGTGGCGGTGCGGGCCGGCTGCTTGCGCCAGTAACGGAAGGTGAAGCCGAAGACGGCCTGGAATGCCTGGCCGCCCAGAAGGGTGGTTTTTCTGGTCATTTATCGTTGCCCGGCGCATCGCGCGACGGGGCTTTCCGGTTGGGCGAACATCGAAAACGCAACAGCCGGGCCGCGCGGAAACCGTGCGGCGAAACGAAACGGGCTGTCGGGAAACGGCGCGGCTGACGGGTTAGCGGAAAACTCGGGAGCCGGCGCGGACGGCGGGCTGGATCAGCTGCGCCGTGGGACCACGTTCGGGAAGGTTGCTGGCATTCGGAACATCTGCACCTCCCCTGAAGTGAACGGTTGAAAGGACGCCGAAAAGACGTGGAAAGATTCTATCAGCAGTGCCGCGCGCCCCGCAACGTCTGACGAATGCGGCGTTGCAGCGTCGATACGGTTAGTATTCAGGGCTTCGGCCCTTCTTTGGCGGGCCTTCCACAGTGCGGCAGCGCAGGGGCCGGCACACGCATCGATTACACTTCGACGTTTGCGGCGCACCGCGCCGCGGCCCTCGCAGATTCACCACGATACATTCCTGAGGAAACGATGAGCGACGTTCAGCAAGGCATCCTGACCCCGATCGATACGGCGGCCCGATACCTCACTTTCACGATGTCGAACGACGGCAATGTGGCGGCGGCGCTGGCCGCGCTGCGCGAGATCGTCGACGGACGCGACACGGTCGTCGGGTTCGGACATGCGCTGGCGGCGCACCTCGGGCACCCGGTGCCGGGCCTGACCGGATTCCCGGCGTTCGCGGTGAAGGACCGCACGCTGCCGGCGACGCCGGCCGACGTGTGGGTCTGGCTGCGCGGCGACGATCGCGGCGAGATCGTGCTGCGCGCGCGGGCGATCGAACGCGCGCTGGCGCCGGCGTTCGCGTTGCAGGATGCGGTCGACGGTTTCCGCTATTCGAACGATCGCGACCTGTCCGGCTACGAGGACGGCACCGAGAACCCCGAAGGCGACGAAGCCGTGGCCGCGGCGATCGTGACCGGGCAGGGCGCGGGGCTCGACGGTGCGAGCTTCGTCGCGGTCCAGCAATGGCTGCACGACTTCGAGCAGATGGAGCGCATTCCGTCGGGCGACATGGACAACATCATCGGGCGCCGCCGCTCGGACAACGAAGAACTCGACGACGCACCCGAGTTCGCGCACGTGAAGCGCACCGCGCAGGAAAGCTTCGAGCCCGAAGCGTTCATGCTGCGCCGTTCGTCGCCGTGGTCGGACGCGCGCCGCGCGGGCCTCTACTTCGTGGCGTTCGGCTGCTCGTTCCGCGCGTTCGACGTGCAGATGCGCCGGATGAGCGGCGCGGAAGACGGGATCGTCGACGGCCTGTTCCGCTTCACGCGGCCGCTGACGGGCGCGTATTTCTGGTGCCCGCCGATGAAGGACGGCAAGCTCGACCTGTCCGCGCTCGGACTGTAAGCGCCTGACGGGAGCGACGAACGGGGGGCCGCGCATTGTGCGCGGCCCCCCGTTTCCTTTTGCGCGGCGATTTGCGCGGTGATCTTGAGTTGTGTGCGTTGCGTGTCAGTTCAACGTCGTGTCGATCCGCGTGCCGCGCTTGATGAACTGCGTGACCGGCGTTTTCTCGCAGATTTCGGCGAGGCGCTGGCGTTGCGCATCGTCGAGCGGGCCGTCGAGCGTCACGACACGGCGCACGTACTGCGTGCCTTCGCGATCGGCATGCAGCTCGGTGCGCACGTCGATACGCGCGGCCGGCCACGCCTTGCGCTGCATGTACATGCGCAGCGTCGCGGCCGTGCATTGCGCGAGGCCGGCCAGCACGAATTCATAGGGCGCCGGCCCGCGATCCTGGCCGCCCTCGCGTGGGGCTTCGTCGCCGGTCAGCGCGTGGGTGCCGGCCTGAAGCTGGACGACGTAATCGGGCGCATCGGCGTCGAGGACGGCGGCGGCGTGGATGAGCGACATGGCAAGTCTCCGGTCAGCGGAAAAGGAAAAAGGGAGTCGGGATGCGGAAAGTGGACGCCGCGCGGCGGCGCGCAGCCGTCAGCATACCGCCCCGACGGCGACGGCGACGGCGACGGCGCGCGCGATGCGGCTACGCGTCCGCGCTGCCGGCACTGCTGCGCACGAGCGCGGCGATGCGCTCGCGTACCCACTGGTGCGCGCGATCGGCGTCGCGCGATTCGTGCCAGTACGCGAGGAGCGGGAACGGCTTGAGCCGCAACGGCAGCGGCCGCACGACGATCGGCAGCATCGCGGCCATCCGCAACGCATAGGTGTGCGGCAGCGTGACCAGCAGGTTGCCGGTCGCGGCGATCTGGCACGCGGCGAAATAGTGCTGACAGGTGAGCCGGATATCGCGAAAGCGGCCGTCGTTGCCGAGCAGTACGTCGAGCGATTGCGGCTCGCCGAGCGACGACACCGCGACATGCTGCGCCGCGAAATAGTCGCCGCGCCGCAACGGCTCGCGCGCAAGCGGATGATCGCGGCGCAGTGCGACGACGAGCGAATCGTCGAGCAGGTGTTCGGTGGCGATGCGCGGGCCGGTCGGCACGCGGCGATCGACGACGAGATCGAGATTGCCCGATGCGAGTTCGCGTTCGATCCCGGCTACCGCGATGCGACGGCTCACGAGCCGCAGGCCCGGCGCTTCGTCGGCGAACGCCGCGACGATCCGCGGCAGCGCGATCGATTCGAGCACGTCGCGAATGCCCACCGCGATGCTCAGGTCGAGCGTCGCGGGATCGAACGCCGACGGCGCGCGCGCGGTGCCTTGCAGGCCCTTCAGGTGCAGTTGCACGTCCGTGATGATCGAGCGCGTGCGTTCGGTTGCGACAACACGGTTGCCCTGGCGCACGAACAGCGGATCGTCGAAATGCGCGCGCAGCCGGTTGAGCGCGTGCGTGACGGCCGGCTGCGTGAGATGCAGCGCGCGGGCGGCCGCGCCGATGCCGCCATGCACGTAGACGGCGTCGAGCACGCGAAACAGGTTCAGGTCGAGACGATGGTCGGCGGGCACGGGGCGCGGGTGGCGTGGTGAATGGTGGAGCGATTCTAAAGGATGCGCAGGCAACGGATACGCGGGCTTTCCTGCGTGGCGATCGACGGTATTGAATACATGGGGAGATCGTTTGCGCCGATATTCGGCTGTGCATTTATCCGGATACCCGACGCAATTCGTCGTCGTGAAAATGCACGGATTTCGATGTACACAATCGTAACAATTGGCGATATCGGCCCGTGCAATTCCGCACCGGCCCGCCGGCAACCCCTGGCAGCCTGTAGTAATCCGCCATCATGCTGTCCACGTCGGCCATTTCGCGCCAAAGCCGCGACCCGTTCGGCTAAGATGCCGTCGCTTCATATTTCGGGATAGCCGTCCTGTCGCACGCATTCAAACCAAATATAAGCCTGACAGTTCGACGGTATTAGAAGAAGTCGAAACAAGTCGGGGGCTTGGCCAGTGAATGCAGCAGATCAGAGGTGGGTCGTTATCTATTTGAGTACGGGGTTTTCGTTGGCCCAGGCCGCGCGTATCGGCGAGGCTTTCAATCTGGCGAATCGCCTGCACGCACACAGTGCCGACTATCAGTTGAAGTACGTATCCGAAAGCGGGGGGCTGTTGCAGTCGTCGTCCGGCGTGAGCATCGCGGCCGATCCGCTCGGCGACGAGCACGGTCGCCGCGCGCTCGCGTTCTTTCATCTTCACGGCGACCGTGCGGCCGTCAATTGGGACGACGCATTGCAGCGCCGCCTCACCGACATCCGCCGCCATGCGCGCTGGATCGTCGACGCGATGGACCTGCCGACGCTCGCGGCCATGCAGCGACCGTCGACGGCGATCGAAGGGCGGCCGGGCCGGGCCGGCCGCCGGGTCGCCACGACGGTCGAGTTGCAGGCCGGGGAAGCCGACGTGTTCGCCGCGGTGCTCGACATGTTCCGCGTCGATCTCGGCGACGGCGCCGCGCAGGAGATCGCCAGCAACATGCTGCGGCCGGTCGAGCAGCGCTATGCGCAGTCGATGTGGGCCTTTCGCGAGCTGAGCGCGAGCCCGTCGATCCGGATGTCGGCGCAGCGGCTGCGCGCGCAGAGCGTGAACCGCATCTCGATCGCGAACGCCGCGCAGGCCGCCGCGATGAGCGAGCGCAATTTCCTGCGGCGCTTCAAGAAGGAGATCGGCGTGACGCCGACCGAATTCGTCCAGCACGTGCGGCTCGAGCGCGCCTGCCACATGCTGGTCCACACGACGCTGCCGGCCGACAAGGTCGCGCGCCGCACCGGGTTCGGCAGCGGCGAGCGGCTCGCGAAGCTGTTCCGCCAGCGCATGCTGATGTCGCCGACCGAATATCGCGTCTCCGAGCGTGAAAGGATCCTCACTCGCGGCGCCCCGCCGGCCGATGCGCACGGGGAGGCCTGCGACGGCGCCGGGGGGCAATGCGCCCCGTGCGCCGCCGCGCGGGAAAAAACCGGACGGATACCCGTAGAATCGTCCTGTCGCGATTTCGATTCCCGGTTTCCATGTCCTTCCTCCCCACCACTGCCACCGCCCCTTTCTGCCCGTCGGAAGTAAAGGGCAGCATCACGATCGATGCCGGCGCGCCGCGCTGGCAGAAGCTCAAGCGCTTCTTCGGCCCCGGCCTGCTGGTCGCGATCGGCTACATGGATCCCGGCAACTGGGCGACCGACATCCAGGCCGGCTCGCAGTTCGGCTATTCGCTGCTGTGGGTCGTCGCGTTCTCGAGCCTCGCGGCGATCTTCCTGCAGATGCTCGCGGCGCGGCTCGGCCTCGTGGCGGGCAGGGATCTCGCGCAGGCCAGCTATGACCGCTACGGGCGGTTCGGCCGCATCGTGCAGTGGGTGACCGCCGAGGTGTCGATCATCGCGTGCGACATCGCGGAAGTCCTCGGCTGCGCGCTCGCGTTCAAGCTGCTGCTCGGCGTGCCGCTCGCGTGGGGGATCGTGCTGACCGCGCTCGACACGGTGATCGTGCTCGGCCTGCAGGGCAAGGGGTTCCGGCAGATCGAGGCGATCGTGCTCGCGCTGATCGCGACGATGGCGTTCTGCTTCGTCGCGCAGGTCGCGATCACGCCGCCCGACTGGCACGCGGTGGCCGGCGGGCTGGTGCCGGGCGATCCGGGGCACGACCGCAAGGACGCGATCGTGCTCGCGCTCGGCATCGTCGGCGCGACGATCATGCCGCACAACCTGTACCTGCATTCGTCGGTCGTGCAGACGCGGCGCGTGGTCGGCGGTGCGCGCGGGGTGATCCGCGACACGCTCGCGCTGGTGCGCATCGATACCTGCGTGTCGCTGTTCGTCGCGATGCTCGTCAACGCGGCGATCCTGATCGTCGCGGGCGCGGCGTTCCATGCGACGGGCCAGCACAACGTGACCGACATCGAGCAGGCCTACAACCTGATTACGCCGATCGCGGGCGGCGCGGCCGCGCTGCTGTTCGGCATCGCGCTGCTCGCGTCGGGGCAGAGTTCGACGCTCACCGGCACGATCGCCGGCCAGGTGATCATGGACGGCTTCCTGCATACGAAGATTCCGTGCTACCAGCGCCGGCTGATCACGCGCGGGCTCGCGCTCGTGCCCGCGCTGATCGGCGTGCTGTGGCTCGGCGACGGTTCGGTCGGGAAACTGCTGGTATGGAGCCAGGTGCTGCTGAGCCTGCAGCTGCCGTTCGCGATGTGGCCGCTGATCCGTTCGGTCAGCGATCGCAACACGATGGGCGAGCACACGATCGGGCGCGGGATGCAGGCCGCCGCGTGGGCGCTGTTCGTCGTCATCACCGGCACGAACCTGCTGCTGATTACCGGTGTCGCGGGCTGATACAGCCTGTCACAGGCTGACACAGTCGCGCGGCGCGCATGCGGTAAACTGCGGCCTTTCGATCGTCGTCCGAAGTCCGTTATGTGGAGTGAAATCAGCAACATCGGCGATGCCGCGCTGACCTTGCCGATCGCGCTGACCTGCGCGGCCTGGCTCGCGCTGACCGACTGGCGCCTCGCCGCCCGCTGGGGCGTGCTGCTCGCCGCCGGCATGGGCGTCGTCGGTGCCACGAAGATCCTGTATGCCGGGTGCGGCATCGAGCTTCCGCAATTCGATTTCCGCGTGATCAGCGGCCACACGATGCTGTCGACGTCGGTGTGGACCGTCGCGCTGTCGATGCTGTGGCAGGCGTTCCGGACGGGCAAGGCGCCCGGCATCGCGGCCGGGCTGGCCATCGGCGCGGTCACGGCCGTCGCGCGCGTGTTCGATCATTCGCATACCGTTCCTGAAGTGATCGTCGGCTGGATGCTCGGCGCGCTGGTCGCGCTGGTGTTCCTGCGCGGCTACGACGGTGTGCGGCAGCGCGCATTCTCGCCGCGCGTCGCGGCCGTCTGCCTGCTGCTCGTGTCAGGCATCGCGTACGGGCACCGCGCGCCGTTCCAGCAGATGATCGACACGCATTCGCCGCAACTCTGCGCGTTCGTGCGCGCGCCGTCGGGCGACGGCTTCTGACGGTCGCCGGCCGCGGTACGCCGGCGCCGCTTTCCTGCCGATTTCCTTCCGCATTCGGCCGCGGTCGCGCGATTCCTCGCCGCCCGTTTTCCCGATTGCTTTCTCGCAAGCGCGGAACGCGACCCTAGCCATGACACGATTCGACGAACCGGCCGGTCTGCGTGACCGGCAGCGCCGGCTTGCGCGTGCGTGACGTCACGCGAAGGTCATGAGTCGAGCCTATGACCGGGCATAACGAAGATTCATTTCATCGATCGGCGGCATTCGCGTACGCTGGCTGTCGTTCAACCGGGGCAGGCTGCCCGGCGTGTCCGGCGCGCGTCACGCTCATCTCGATATACTCGCGGAAACCGTGCGGCGCCTCGTGATGGCGACGCACGGTCAACCGGCCCGCGCTGGCGGGAACCGGCACGGAACATCCGTCGCGGCAGCGTTCCGCGACGACGATTCACGATAGGAGATGGTCACATGACAGTCGTTTCTTCGCGCCTTGCCGGCAAGTGCGCATACATCACGGGCGCCGCGGGCGGCCTCGGCCGCGCGATCGCGCGCCGGATGGTCGAACAGGGCGCGCGCGTGTTCGTGACCGACATCGCCGACGCGGCGGTGCTCGACGCGTTCGCGCAGGAACTCAATGCAGGCCATGCGACGCCGGTCGCGTTCGCCGCGACGCAGGACGTGCGCGACGAGGCGCGCTGGCAGGCGCTGCTCGCGCAGGCGGTCGACGCGATGGGCGGGCTGTCGGTGCTCGTCAACAACGCAGGCGTCGGCTCGATCGGCTCGCCCGCGCAAATCGAGCTGGACGAATGGCGGCGCGTGATGGCGATCAACGTCGAGAGCATCGTGCTCGGCTGCAAGCATGCGCTGTCGTATCTGGCGGAAAGCCATCCCGCATCGATCATCAACATCTCGTCGGTCGCCGCGTTCAAGGTCGAGCCGGATTTCACCGCGTACAACGCGTCGAAGGCGGCCGTCGCGTCGCTCACGAAGTCCGTCGCGATCGACTGCGCACGCCGCGAGCTCGACGTGCGCTGCAACTCGATTCACCCGGCGTTCATCCGCACGGGCATCGTCGAGCCGCTGTTCCAGACGCTCGGCGAACGCGACGCGACGCGCAAGCTCGCGCGCGGCATTCCACTGCGCCGGCTCGGCGAGCCGGACGACGTCGCGCACGCGGCCGTTTATCTTGCGTCCGACGAGAGCCGCTTCGTGACGGCCGCCGAACTCGTGATCGACGGCGGCATGTGCGCGGTCTGACGCGCATCCCGAACAACAACGACCGGAGGAGAACATCGTGTCCACACCCGTGAACCGCCAACTGCTGCTGAAGACGCGCCCGGAAGGGCGGGTCGGCCGTGAACATTTCTCGCTCGTCGAAGCGCCCGTGCCGGCGCTCGCGGACGGCGAGGTGCTCGTGCGTGTGCTGTACCTGTCGATGGACCCGACCAACCGCGTGTGGATGAGCGATGTGCCGCAGTACCTGCCGCCGGTGGCGATCGGCGAGGTGATGCGCGCGCTCGGCATCGGGCGCGTGGTGGCGTCGCGCAACGCGGGTTTCGCGGAAGGCGATCTCGTGCAGGGGCTCGTCGGCTGGCAGGACTACGCGGTCGTGCCGGCCGACCAGGCCGCGCAGCTCGTGAAGCTGCCTGCGCAGTCGGGCCTGCCGCTGCCGACGCTGCTCGGTGCGTGCGGGATGAGCGGACTGACCGCGTATTACGGGTTGACCGACATCGCGCCGGTGCAGCCGGGCGAGACGCTCGTCGTATCGGCGGCAGCTGGTTCGGTCGGCTCGATCGCCGGCCAGATCGGCAAGATCCACGGCGCGCGCGTGGTCGGTATCGCCGGCGGCGCGGACAAGTGCCGCTACCTGACCGAGACGCTCGGCTTCGATGCGGCCGTCGACTACAAGGCCGACGATTTCCGTCAGCAGCTGAAGGCCGCGACGCCGGACGGCGTGCACGTGAATTTCGAGAACGTCGGCGGCGAGGTGATGCGCGCGGTACTGTCGCGGATGGTGATCGGCGGGCGCGTCGCGCTGTGCGGCGTGATCTCGAACTACAACAGCGGCCGTGCGGCGGACGACGTCGGCGTGCTGATCTCGAAGCGGCTGACGATGCGCGGCTTCCTGATCCTCGACTATCGCAAGAGCCGCGAGGCCGTGCAGACGCTCTCGGGCTGGCTGCGCGACGGCCGGCTCAAGGCCGAGGAGACGGTCGCCGACGGTCTCGAAAACGCGCCCGACGTGTTGAATCGCCTGTTCGACGGCGACCATCGCGGCAAGCTCGTGCTGCGCGTCGATCCGGACGCGTGACCGGCCCGCGGCACGGCGTGCGATGTCGTTCGCACGCTGCCGCGAGGGGGTGTCGAACGTGATGCGTTCGATCAACCGGGCCTAAGTTTCGGACTTGTCTCATATATTGTCGGGGCGTGTCTCCCTAAAGTGATTGCCAGCAGATGGCGGCGTGACCGACGCGTCACGTCGCCTTTTTTTCTGGTTACACGGAAGAGGAGCGTAAACATGCGAAACGACGCGAAGCGGGCGGCATCGGCGGCGACGCGCAATCGAACGGTGCGGCGCGCCGGTACCGTGCCGAGGATGGCGATCGGGCTTGGTGTTGCGCTTGCGATGTCGAGTGCAATGGCGGCCGGGCATGCCGCGCCGGGCGGTATCGTGCGGTTTGCCGGCGCGCTCGTCGATCTCTACGACGTGACGCTCGACGCGTGGTCGGGTGTGGAGTTCCCGGGACGCGAGGTGGAGAGCGGCGGGGCGGTGGCCACGCTGCGGTTCGATGCACATGGCCGGCGCTTGCCGGGGGCTCATGTGGCGCTGGTCGGGCCCGACGGCGCGCCGTTCGTACCGGATGCCGCATCGGGTGTGCGCGCAACGTGGCGCGATGCGCGTGACGATCGAAGCGTGCCGCTGGTATCGGGCCGCCCGTATCGCGTGGGTCCGTATGGCGGCGTGATGACGCTCGCGGCGGATGACGCGACGGGCGCCGTGGCGCCCGTCGTGATCCGCATTCGTCATCCGTGACGGCGAATGTCCGCAGGGGCGTGGCACGTGGCCACGCGTTGCGTCATTCGCCCTGTTCGGCGCGTGCGTAGATGTCCCAGCTCGCCATGAACAGCGCGGCGACGAGCGGCCCGATCACGAAGCCGGTGATGCCGAACAGCGCCATCCCGCCGAGCGTCGAGATCAGCACGACCCAGTCGGGCATCTTCGTGTCCTTGCCGACGAGGATCGGGCGCAGCAGGTTGTCGACGAGGCCGATCACGCCCACGCAGAACGCGACGAGGATCGCGCATTTCCACACCGCGCCGATCATCAGGAAGTAGAGCGCGGCCGGCACCCATACGAGGCTCGCGCCGATCGCGGGCAGCAGCGACAGGAACGCCATCAGCGCGCCCCACAGCACGACGCCTTCGATCCCGAGGATCCAGAAGATCAGGCCGCCGAGCGCGCCCTGCACGAGCGCGACCGCGATGTTGCCCTTCACCGTCGCGCGCACGACCGTCGTGAACTTGGCCAGCAGCAGGTTCTTGTGCTCGTCGTCGAGCGGCAGCGCGCGGCGCACGCGGCGGCCGATCTCGCCGCCGTCGCGCAGCAGGAAGAACACCATGTACAGCATCACGCCGAAGCTCACGACGAACTGGAAGGTGTTCTGGCCGATGCTGAGCGCCTGGGTTGCCGCGAGCTGGCTGATCTGCGCGGCGCCATCGGTCAGTTTCTTCTGGATGCCCGGGAGGTTGCTCAGGCCGTATTTCTGCAGCAGGTGCTGGATCGACGTAGGCAGCGCGTGGATGATGTCCTGGAAGTACTGCGAATAGTTCGGCTGCGCGGTCTTGATTTCCTGGTACACGTACGCGATTTCCTGCACGAGCGTCGCGGCGACGAACACGAGCGGCAGGATCACGATCAGCACGATCAGCGACAGCGTCACGAGCGCGGCCAGGTTGCGCCGCTTGCCGAAGCGTGCGGCGAGCCACCGCTGCACGGGCTGGAAGAGGATCGCGAGTATGGTGCCCCAGAACACGGCGCCGGAAAACGGCGTGAGAATCCAGCAGAGTCCGACGGTGACCGCGGCCAGCAGGAAATAGAAGAATTTTTGGTGGTCGTGTCCGCTATCCATGGATGACATTCGCGCAGATTGATGCGTGGTTTGATTGAATCTCGTTGCCCCGTGCGCGATCGGTTCGCGATCGTCACGGGTTCCCGGCGCAACGCGCTGCGGGCGGCCATCCGCCGGGCGGCCCGAACCGGAGTATGCCCGCAAAGGTGCCGCCATCATAGCGGCTACGCGCGGCACATGCGAAAACGCCGCGGCCGAGGCCGCGGCGCTGCCGGGAAGCAAACGCGGCGCAACGCCGCGTGCCGCATCGTCAGATGTTGAGCTTCGTGACCTTCGTGCCGTTCACCGACAGGTCGCCCATCAGGCCGGCGTTGGTCAGGATCAGCACCTCGACCGGTGCGGTGGCCGTGTTGGAGTCGACCGCGCCGTTCGCGCCGACCTTCACGACCGCGACCGACGCGTCGGCGCCGGCCGACCAGCCTTCGGACTTGCGGAACGAGTCGAGCGCATCCTGCGTCATGAACAGGAACACGATCGCCTTCGACTGCGCGCCGGCCTGCAGGCCGACCGACAACGACGACGTGTTGTAGTAGCCGACCGTGCTGCCGCCGACGCGCAGCGCGCCGTTGCCGGACTGGCCGCCGACGATGAAGCCGGCCTGCAGCACGCTCGGGAACACGAGTACGCCGCGCGATTTCGCGACGAGTTCACGCGAGCCCGGCACCGTCGAATAGAGACGCGAGAGCGTTGCGTTGACGCTGGCGTCGATCGACTGGCGCTTCGACGCGCTGGCCGCGGCGCCTTCCGGCTTGTCCGGGGTGGTCGTGCAGCCGGCGAGCGCGAGGCTGCCGAGCAGGACGGCGGCGGCGGCTTTCATGGCAAAGGTCTTCTGCATGGCGTTTCTCCTTCTTTGTCTGATTGATGACGGACGGGGCGGGCTGCGGGTCGGCCGGCTCCGTTCAACGGCGGGCAAGGAGCAGGCCCGCAACGAACGCGAGGCCGGCAACGACGCCGGCGGTTTGCCACGGGTTGTTTTGCACGACCTGCGACACGCGTTCGGCGGAATCGCGCAGCCGGGCGGCTGCGCTGCCCGACGCATGGTCGAGCGCGCCGCGTGCTTCATCGAGCCTGGATTGCACGCGCTTGCGCAGCGCGGCGATATCGCCGTCGCCGTCGTTTTTCAGCAGATCTTCGAGTTCATCGACCAGCCCGCGCAGATCGTCGGTGACGTCGGCATGCAGGTCGCGGGCGGCCGAGCGCGTCGTGCGTCCCACGCGCCGGCCCGTGCGACGAATGTCGGACAGGCCGCGGTCCAGCTTGTGTTCGATCGAGTCAGTGAGCGCCATGGTGTTTATCCTCCTTCGATTCAAGGCCAATTTGAAGATAAGACGAATCCCAGCAACTAATGTGATTCGCTTGGCCCGGTTGAGTTTCGAGACAAATTTTCAATTCGTTGGCGGAATTGCCTGGAAGCCCCGCCACGCGGGGCCGCGCGAAGATTGAAAAAAATTCTCAAATGGGCGAAACGCGTGCAACAAGAAGCGATATGAAGTGAATGCCCGGTAAATATGGCGTCGCCCGGGGTACCAGGTAAATAGTGCCATTGCAGGCGATGGGCTGATGCAAATGCACTAATCGACGCCGTACGGGCGAGCAGGGTTTGTGCCTGCGACCGGCATTCGCGGGCCGTTGTCCAGTGCGAGGTCGACGACGACGGGATCATGGTCCGACGATCGATACGCGTCGGGTGCGTAATAGGACGACCGAAGTGCGGCCGTTTTGTAATCGGGCACGGGTTGCAGTGCAAACGGTTCATCGGCGTTGATGTGCCAGACGTGCACGGCTTTGACGCGCGCGGTCAGGGCCGGCGTCGCGAGCGCGTGATCGAGGCTGCCGGCCTCGCCGCGAAATACGTAGCTGTACGCAGCATCGCCGACGAAGCGCGCCACCAGGTTCGCGTAGCCGCGCGACTCGAGCGCGCGAACCGGATCTTCCTTCGCGTAGCTGTTCAGGTCGCCGACCAGCAGTACGCCATCGGCCGCGGCACCGGTCGGCGATCCGGCGAGCCAGTCGGCGATGCGCACGGCGGCCCGCGTGCGCGCCGCGTTCCAGCAGCCCTGGCCGTCCGACCGGTCGAGATCGGCGCCGGTCGCGTCCGGGCAGTTCTTCGATTTCAGGTGATTGACCGCGACCGTCAACGCGCGCGTGCCGCCGATGCGCCGGAATGTCTGCGCGAGCGGCGGGCGATGCCGGCCGCCGAGCGAGACGGTCACGGCGCGGCCGACCGGCTCGATCGTGCGGCTGTCGTACAGCAGCGCGACCGCGATTGCATCGCGGCCGAGCCGCGCGGTGCCGGGATCGACCGCGCGCCAGCCTTCGCCAAGCCGCGCGGCGAGACGCCGCACGGCGCTCGCGTCGCCGTGGCCGTTGTTCGCGATTTCCATCAGCCCGATCACGTCGGCACGCAGCGCGCGCAATGCCGCAACGATCTTCGCCTCCTGCCGCGCGAACGCGGCGGGCGTTTTCGCTCCTCGGCCGGCCGGGGCATCGAATCCGCCGCCGTTCCCGTCACCATTGAAATAGTTGAATACGTTGAACGACACGATGCGCGCGTCGGCATCGGGATGACGGGCCGGCGCATCGGTACGCGGGTTCGAGGCGGCATCGAAGAGCGGCGCCGCGCCGGCCACCGGTTGCAGCCGCCATGCGCCGTAGCGCAGTTCGAGTACACCCTCGACGCCGCGCACCGTGTAGCCCGCGCGCAGCGTGTTGGCGGCGCTGAGCGCGGGGGGCGGATAGCGCACGGTTGCGGGATCGCGGCGGGTCGAGGCGTCGTCGAGCACGATGCGGTTGAGTGCGTTGGCTGCCGCGAGCGCGGCGGCTTCGGCCGGCGGTGCGATGTGGGTCGGGATGCGCAGCCGGCCGTGGCTGAGGACGACGCTGCCGTAGCGGCCGAGTGCGTGGGTATCGCTGACCGTCAGCGTTTGCGGCAGGCGCACGCGCATGCCTTCATGCGCGGCCAGCACGGATAGCGTGGCGACCGGCAGCGTGAGCGTCGCCGGGGTGACGGTCTGCCCGCGTGCGCAGACGGTCATGCCGCCCGACAGCGTGAATTGCGTCCGGCCGTATCGCTCGTCGACGCGGCCCGTGAGATGCACGAGATCGCCGGCCTTTGCACGCGCGTTCGGTGCGTACACGAACACGCCTTCCGGGACGCCCGGCCGGTGCCGTCGCTGCGCGTCGGCCTGCTGGACGAAGAAGCCGCCCAGGCCGTCGGCACCGGCGAATGCCGCGGTGACGACCGCTTCGATCGAGGTCGTTTGCCCGGC
>NZ_LDVA01000102.1:0-92643 GCF_050768715.1 Burkholderia sp. ZZQ-2
CAGCGGACGATCGGCAGCGGCGCGGCGGGCGGCATGGCAGCCGGCGAAGCCTCCGCAGGACGAAGCACGCCACGGCATCCGCATCCGCCATGCAAAACGGCCACCCCGGAGGGTGGCCGTGCGGTGCGGCGAATCGGGGCCGGACGCGTTACAGCGCCATGTCGGCCGACGCCTTCGCGGGGCGTGCCGGGGCCGTGCCCGTCGCCTGCGACGGCGTCGCCATGTCGATCTTCGGCGGCGGCGCCAGTTGCAGCACGTCGCTCGTGTAGGTCCATTCCTCGACGACCTTCGCCGGGCTGTCGTTCAGCTTCGTGCCGTAGCTCGGCACGATCTGGCGGATCTTCTGCTGCCACTCGGGCGTCGCGACCTTGTCCTTGAACACCTTCTTCATCAGGTTCAGCATGATCGGCGCGGCCGTCGATGCGCCCGGCGACGCGCCGAGCAGGCCCGCGATGCTGCCGTCCTGCGAGCTGACGATCTCGGTGCCGAGCTTCAGCACGCCACCCTTCACCGGGTCGCGCTTGATGATCTGCACGCGCTGGCCGGCCTGCCACAGGCGCCAGTCTTCCTTCTTCGCGTTCGGGAAGTATTCCTTCAGCGCGTTGAAGCGGTCGTCGTCCGACAGCATCAGCTGGCCGGCGAGGTACTGGACCAGCGGGAATTCGTCGACGCCCACGCGCATCATCGGCGCGACGTTGTGCGTGTTGGTGCTCTTGAGCAGGTCGAAGTACGAACCGTTCTTCAGGAACTTGGTCGAGAACGTCGCGAACGGCCCGAACAGAATGATCTTCTTGCCGTCGATGATCCGCGTGTCGAGGTGCGGCACCGACATCGGCGGCGAGCCGACCGACGCCTTGCCGTACGCCTTCGCGAGATGCTGCTTCACGACCTCGGGGTTGTCCGTCACGAGGAACGAGCCGCCGACCGGGAACGCGCCGTAGTCCTTCGCCTCGGGGATGCCCGACGCCTGCAGCAGGTGCAGCGCACCGCCGCCGGCGCCGATGAACACGAACTTCGCGTCGACCGACTGCGCCGGTTCATCCGAGTGCAGCTTGACCCACGTCACGTGCCACGTGCCGTCGGCATTGCGCGTGATCTCGCGCACTTCGCTCGACAGCGACAGCGTGAAGTTCGGCTGCGTCTTCAGGTAGCCGACGAACTGGCGCGTGATCTCGCCGAAGTTCACGTCGGTGCCGATCGGCGTCCACGTCGCCGCGACCTTCTGGTTGCGGTCGCGGCCTTCCATCATCAGCGGCACCCACTGCTTGATCTGGTCGTAGTCTTCCGAATACTGCATGCCGCGGAACAGCGGGCTGGCTTGCAGCGCCTCGTAGCGCTTCTTCAGGAAGCGCACGTTGTCGTCGCCCCACACGAAGCTCATGTGCGGCGTCGAGTTGATGAACGAGTGCGGGTTCTTCAGCACGCCCTGCTTGACCTGCCACGCCCAGAACTGGCGCGAGATCTGGAACGACTCGTTGATCTCGATGGCCTTCGAGATGTCGACCTTGCCGTCCGCCTTCTCCGGCGTGTAGTTGAGTTCGGCGAGCGCCGAGTGGCCGGTGCCGGCGTTGTTCCAGCCGTTCGAGCTTTCCAGCGCGACGCCGTCGAGGCGCTCGACCATTGTCATCGACCAGTCAGGTTGGAGCTCGTGCAGCCAGACGCCGAGCGTCGAGCTCATGATGCCGCCGCCCACCAGCAGGACGTCGACCTTCTTCGTATCGGCGGCGTGCGCGGACGACGCGGCGACGCACAGCGCGAGCGCCGACAGTATTACCCGTAACGTTTTGATCACAGCAGATCCCTTTTTCAACTTGGATGCATCGGTTTGCCAAGCCGCCCGGCGCACGTGTCGACCGCGGTGAAACGCGGATCCGGAGATCCGGATCGCGAATCCGGAATTCCGGATCGACGCCGCGCCGCGTTGCATTTGCGCACGCGAAACCGTCGGGAAGGACACCTTCGGATCGGCTTCCCGCGGGCAGGCAAGCGCCTGCGTCACAGTGGCGCACGACGCGCCCGGGCCCTTGCGGCAAGCCTCGGCGGAAGGCGCTTCAGGCTGCGTGGAAAGAGGCCGCGCGCGACGCGTTTTGCGGGGGGGCGGGGTGGCAAGGGGCGCGTAATGTAACCGAACTCGTTTGCTGTGTCACAAACGAAAAATACCGTTGTTTTTGTGGGGTTTTTTGCGTGTCCGGGTTTCCGGAATGACGGTCGGCGGAACCGGGAAACATGTGGATAACTGCGCGGGATCGCGAGGGGTTTTCAGGAGCGTCTTGCTCGTGTCTCGTCGTGTCGCGGCAGCGTGCCGCGACACGATCGCGCGACGTCACGTCACTTTACTTGGCGGCACCGTTCCGGCAGAACTGGTCGTACGCTTGCGCCGAATTCGCGAAGCCCTTCTGCTTCGCGAGTTCCCACGGGCGCTCGCATCGTTGCGTCGTTTCGCACCACGAATAGCCGGCCGAGCCGATGCAGCCGTGCGCGTCGCGATCGCTGCCGACCATCGGCGGGGCGGGCGGCACCGACGATTGGGCCGGCGGCGTGGATGGTGCGGCACAGGCGCTCAGTGCGAACGCGCAGGCCAGCGTGGCGGCCAGCGACAGGGAAGGGACGAAACGCTTCATGGGTGGTGCTCCATGGGATGAGTATTCGGAGAATCGGCTGACGGCCCCTGCGTTCGCCGCGTCGTTCAGGCGCCCGGCACCGGCACGCGCGACGAGAACTTCACTTCGCGCAACGCGAGGCTCGACTGGATCGACGAAACCCCGGCCTGCTTGCGCAGCACGCGCTCGACGAATTCGGCGTACGCATCGAGATCGGCCGCGACGACCTGCAGGATGTAGTCGGCCGCGCCGGTGATCTTGTGGCACGACGTCACTTCGTCGTGCCGTCGCATCACCTCCTCGAAGTGATCGGAATCCTCGTCGGAATGCATGTTGAACGTCACCTGCACGAACGCGAACACGTTCATGCCGAGCGCGCGCCGGTCGAGATTCGCCTGGTAGCCGGTGATGACGCCTTCGTCCTCGAGCCGCTTGCGGCGGCGCCAGCAGGGCGTGACGCTCAGCGACAGCTTCTCGCCGAGCGTCGCGTTCGACAGCGCGCCGTCGTCCTGCAGCAGGCGCAGCATGGCGCGGTCCACGCCATCTAGTTCGACCGAAGCGCGAATTTTGCTCATTTGCGGGATTCCGTAGGCGGTTTTCTCAAAATTGTACGAAAGGCGCGCGTCGAAAGCAAAGTTATTGCCGCCTGCGGTCAATAAACTGTTGCCACCCTCACCGCAACAGTCAACCATGCTCACGGTCTACAGCAGCGATCACCAATTGCATCGCGGCGTCGAACTGAAGGACGGCGCGATCACCGATTCGTTCGAAAACCCCCTTCGCGCAGAGACGGTGCTCGCGCAGGTGCGTGCCGCACGACTTGGCGACGTCATCGCGCCGAAACCGTTCGACCGCGCGCACTACGCGGCCGCGCACAGCGCGCACTACGTCGATTTCCTCGCCGGCGCGTGGGGCGAGTGGGCCGCGACGGGCCGCACCTGCCAGGCGCTGCCGCTCGTGTGGCCGGTGCGCGCGATGCCGGCCGCCGCGACGCCGCCCGCGTTCATCGACGGCAAGCTCGGCTTCTACGCGATGGACGCCGGCGCGCCGATCAACGCGGGCACGTGGGATGCCGTGAGCGCGAGCGCGAACTCGGCGCTCACCGGCGCCGACCTGCTGTCGAGCGGCGCGGCGCGCGCGGCGTTCGCGCTGTGCCGCCCGCCCGGCCATCACGCGGGCCGCGAGTACATGGGCGGCTATTGCTACCTGAACAACGCGGCGATCGCCGCGCAGCACTGCATCGCGCAGGGCGCCGCGCGCGTCGCGGTGCTCGACGTCGATTTCCACCACGGCAACGGCACGCAGGACATCTTCTACGACCGTGCGGACGTGCTGTTCGCATCGATCCACGGCGAGGCGCCGGTGTCGTACCCATACTTCTCCGGCTACGCGGAGGAGCGCGGCATCGGCGCGGGCGAAGGCTTCAACCTGAACCTGCCGCTGCCGAAGGGCACGCTGTGGGACACCTATTCGGCGGCGCTCGACCAGGCGGCAACCGCGATCGCCGCGCATGCGCCCGACGCGCTCGTCGTCTCGCTCGGCGTCGATACCTTCGAGCACGACCCGATCAGCCATTTCCGGCTGCGCTCGCCCGACTACCTGCGCATCGGCGCGGCGCTCGCGCGCCTGAACCTGCCGACGCTGTTCGTGATGGAAGGCGGCTACATGGTCGACGAGATCGGCATCAACGCGGTGAACGTACTGCTGGGATTCGAAGGGCGCGCGTGAGCGCATGCGCGGCCTTCGACGAACGACGAATCCGAACACGAACGAAGTGCGACAAAGGAGGAGACAGGCATGAACCGGCATCACAAGACGGCACTCGCCACCGCGGCCGCATTGACGTGCGCGCTGGCCGCATGGCCCGCGCACGCGGACGAGATCGTGCGCATCGGCCACGTCGCGCCGCTGACCGGCGCGATCGCGCATCTCGGCAAGGACAGCGAGAACGGCGCGCGGCTCGCGGTCGAGGAAATCAACGCGAAGGGCCTGACGATCGGCGGCAAGAAGGTCACGCTGCAGCTCGACGCGCAGGACGACGCGGGCGATCCGCGCACCGCGACGCAGGTCGCGCAGCGGCTCGTCGACGACAAGGTGATCGGGGTCGTCGGCCATCACAACTCGGGCACGTCGATTCCGGCGTCGCGCGTCTATCGCGACGGCGGCGTCGTGCAGATCTCGCAGGCCGCGACCAACCCGACCTACACGCAGCAGGGCTTCAAGACGACCTATCGCGTCGTCGCGACCGACGCGCAGCAGGGGCCCGCGCTCGCGATGTATGCGGCGAAGAACATGGGCATCAGGACGGTGGCCGTGGTCGACGATTCGACCGCGTACGGGCAGGGCCTCGCGACCGAGTTCGAGAAAGCCGCGAAGGCGGCCGGCATGAAGGTCGTGTCGCGCGACGCGACCAACGACAAGGCGATCGACTTCCGCGCGATCCTCACGAAGATCAAGGGCGCGAACCCGGACGCGATCATGTACGGCGGCATGGACGCGACGGGCGGCCCGCTCGCGAAGCAGGCGCGCCAGCTCGGCATGCGGGCGAAGATCCTCGCCGGCGACGGCGTGTGCTCGACCGACCTGCCGAAGCTCGCAGGCCCGGCCTCCGACAACGTCGTGTGCTCCGAAGCCGGCATCGCGCTCGAGAAGATGCCGGGCGGCGCGGCGTTCGCGAAGCGCTACGAAGCGCGTTACCACCAGCCGATGCAGGTGTATGCGCCGTTCTCGTACGACGCTGTCCACATCATCGTCGACGCGATGAAACGCGCGAACTCGACCGATCCGGCGAAGGTGCTGGCCGCGATGCCGGCCACCGACTATCGCGGCGTGATCGGCGAAACGAGCTTCACGCCGCAGGGCGACCTGAAGCACGGCGCGATCTCGGTGTTCACTTACAAGAGCGGCAAGAAGGCGCTGCTCGATATCGTGAAGATGTGACGCGGCGGTGATGTTGCGTTGATGTCGCGTCTGATGTCGCGGGGGCCGCGAAGCGGAACAGGCTTCGCGGCCTTCGCCGTTTACAGCGCGCGCACTCGCGTGCTGTCGCCGCGGCGCTCCGCGTCGTGCACGATGTGCAGCTCGCGTGCGCGGATCGGCAGCACGCAATCCGCATCGGCAAGCGCCTTGCGCACCTGGCGCGCGAGGCGCCAGCGCATCGCCCAGAACTTGTCGGTGTGCGTCCACACGCGCATGTTCGCGACCGCCGTGCTGTCGTCGAAGCGCATCACCATCACGTCCGGTTCCGGCTCGCGGAGCACGTCGGGATCGGCGAGCGCCAGCTTGCGCAGCGCATCGAGCGCACGGTCGATGTCGTCGTGTACCGATACTTCCACTTCGAGATCGAGGCGGCGCGTCGGATTGCGCGTGTAGTTGCGAATCGAGCTGCCCCACAGCGCGCTGTTCGGCACGTACTCGCAGATGCCGTCCGGTTTCGTCAGCCGCGTCATGAAGAGCCCGACCTCGTCGACGGTGCCCGCGACGCCCGTGCCGCCGTCGATATAGTCGCCGACCTTGAACGGCCGCAGCAGCAGGAGCATGATGCCGGCCGCGATGTTCTGCATCGTGCCTTGCAGCGCGAGGCCGATCGCGAGGCCTGCGGCGCCGAGCACCGCGACGATGCTCGCGGTTTCGATGCCGAGCTGCGACAGCGCACCGACGATCGCGACGATGCGGATGCCCCACACGGCCACGTCGCAGAGGATCGGCCGCAGCGTGTCGTCGACGCGCTCCTTGTTCGAGAGCAGGCGGTTCAGCCAGTTGCCGATGCGTTTCGACAGCCACCAGCCGACGACGAGCAGCGCCAGGCCGGCACATAGCTTGATGGAGAGGGTGGACAGTGCGTTCCACAGGAACGTCCAGCGTTCCGGGTGTAGTTGGTCGAGAAACATGAAGGGATTCCGGGTTGAGGAAGCCGTGTGCGATGCGACGCGAACGTGCCGTGGTCGGGGACGCTCGCGCTCACGCGCCGGCAGCGTTCGACTGTACCTGCGGCACGATGGTTCGCTCGCGTGGGTGGGGTCAAATGCCGCACAGCCGTGCCGTCGGTGCACGACATCGCGATTTCGATCTAGTACGAAGCGACTTTTCCAGTAACTGAGACTTGTCCTATTCAGCTGCTTCGATCGCGCCGATACACTCGTCTTCACGTTGCCGGGTCGCGACGATCGTTCCTCCGCGATACCCGGTTCTTTCCCGATTTTTCATTGACAGACAGCGAGTGACGACGTCATGCGGTTAGACCTGCGTTTCCGTCTCGCACGCGAACAAGGTCTATCCGCGCTCCGCGGCGCTTGCGGTTTCCCGATGCGCCGCGCGCTGCTGCGCGGTGTCGTCGCGGCCGCCTGTGTGGCGGGTGCACCGGGTGCGTCGGCGCATGTGTCCCACGACACCGCGCCGTTTTCGCCCGTGACGGCCGACCTTGTCGACGTGCCCTTTTTCGATGCCGCGCGAACGACGTGGGGCGGCTTGCATGCATCGTCGGCAGCACCGCTCGACGTTGCCTACGCGTCGCCTGCGTCGCCTGCGTCGACCGTGCCGAGCGTGCATGAACGCGATGGCGCCGTTGCGCGCTTCGGTGCATGTGTGGCCTACCGCGTGCTGTGCGATGCGGCGCGCGGTGCGGTCGAACGCGCGTACGCGTCGAGGTTCGATTACGGTCTTGCATCGGCGTTGCCAGCGATGGGTGAACAGGCCGCGTACGAACGGCGTCCCGTCGATCTCACCGCCGCTGAACCGTTCGTGCTCGAAGAGGCCGAGCGCGGCGCGCGTGGCGGCGCGATCGTCGGCAGCCTTCGGGCGTCGCTGGCGCGCGCCGATCTGCCGGCCGGCGTTGCCGAGCACGTCATCCGCATGCTCGCCGGGCGCATCGACCTGAAACAGCACGGCGCACTCGGCGACACCTTCCGCGTCGCGTACGAACCCGACGACAGCGCGATGCAGCCGGGCGGCACGCGCGTGACGGCGCTCGAGCTTCGCTTTCGCGGCCAGTACGTCGCGGGCGTGTGGTTTGCGCCCGCTGACGGCGCGTCGGGGGACTATTACGACTTCGACGGCGTGCCGCTCGCCGGTTCGCGGTTTGCGATGCCGGTCAACGCAACGCGGATCAGCTCGCATTTCGGGGCGCGCGTGCATCCGGTGACCGGCGCGCGTCATGTGCATTCCGGCGTCGATCTCGCGGCACCGGCCGGGCGCGCGGTTCATGCGTCGGAACGTGGGGTCGTGACGTTCATCGGCACCGAGCCGCGCGGCTATGGCAAGTACGTGGTGATTCGCCATGACGGCGGTTATGCGTCGTACTACGCGCACCTGTCGGCGTTCGAGCCGACGCTGCGAACCGGCATGCGGGTCGCGCGCGGCCAGCGTGTCGGCGCGGTCGGCAGCACGGGGACGGCCACAGGGCCGCATCTGCATTTCGAGGTGCGCAGGCATGACCGTCTCGTCGACCCGGTCGCGCTGGTACAGGCGGGCGACGCGGCGAAGCTGAAGGGCGAGCGGCGCGTGGCGTTCAACCAGGTGGCGCTCGATGCGCGCACGCAGCTCGCGTCTGCCGACTGGCTGCGGTCGGTCGCGATGTCGACGCTTTCCCCGTCGCACGATGGTTGACCCCGCGGACTTGCAATGTGGGAATTAGATCGTTTGGTTAACTGACGAATCGCAAAGACGTCGCCTTAGAGTCTGAAGGAAGCATGTAGAAGGCGAATTGACAAACGGAAGCCGGATACCCGGTTCACCTGGCCTGACGAGAGGTACCTGATCGGGGCGCGTGGCCGGCAGCGGGCATGTCGCTTTGTCGCAGGAGTCGCAATACATGCGGATGGTCACGTGCCCGGAGCGCGCCGACCGGAAGGACTCGACAGGTTTGATGGGAGTTAGCAAATTTGCTAATATCGCGATGAAGAAGTGGACGATCCTGTACTACGACGAACGGGTAAAGCGTGAGGTGTTCGCTTTGCCCAAGGGTATTCTGGCTGGCTACCTCCGACTGATCGAGGCGATGGAAGAACACGGTGCGGATCTGCCGATGCCGTATTCGCGCGCGATGGGGGAAGGATTGTTTGAATTGCGCCCGCGAGGCCGTGAAGGCATCGGGCGTGTGTGCTATTGCATCCGGGTGGGATATGAACTCGTTGTCCTGCATTCCTTCGTCAAGAAGACGCAGGAAACACCCAACGACGAGTTGCAAATCGCCCGCAGGCGAATGAAGGAGGTACGTAACAATGGCTAAGGCTCGCCCCGCACATACAAGCGAGGAGCGGTATGCACCGGTTCGACACTCTGCCGAAGACACCGCACGTCTGCTCACCGATCCGGCCATCAAGGCGGAATACGATGCACTGGAAGAGGAGTTCACCGCGCTTCGTGCGTTGCTCGACGCGCGCAAGGATGCGGGCCTGACTCAGGCTCAGGTTGCCGAACGAATGGGCACCACGACGTCGGCCGTATCGAGGCTCGAAGCTTCGTTTTCGAGCGAGAAGCACTCGCCGTCGTTTGCGACGCTGCGCAAGTACGCCGCAGCGTGCGGCAAGAAGCTCGTCATTTCGTTCGCGTGAACACGCTGGCGTCAGGCGCTGATTTCGCAAACGAACTTCGTCGGGAGACCGCATACGCGGCCACGATCCTGACTGTGAATCCCGCACCTCGAGAAACTGCAGCCCGTCCGGTTCATCGTGTGGGCACTTCGTAGTCGAACACATCGGCTGCAGAATCAGCGTGGTCCGATTGTTTGTCACGTTCGTTCACGTTAACGCCACCGGTTCGACCGGCAACCAGATTTCCAGCACGCCGGCGCCCGTCACCGGATCGTAGTCGTCGCTGTAGCGCTCGAACTCGGGTGCGTCCACGGCCTTGAATCCCGACGTCGGCAGCCAGCCGTTCCAGATGCTGTAGAAGGTCTGGTGCAACGTCGAGACATGCCCGGCGTGTTCGAACACCGCGTACCGCTGTGGCGCCAGTTCGACCCAGCGAAACGGCGCGGGCAGCCGGTCGCGGCTCGTGACTTCCACGCCCGCGATGTATTCGAAGCTGCCGTCCGCATCGGGGTTGCAGCACACGCCGTACGTCACGTCGCCGACCTGGCCGGGAAGGGTACCGATGTATGGGATGAACGCTTGCCAGAGCGCCGGAATCCCTTCGTTGGTGTCAAACGTATAACGGTCGCTCATGCCCGCGATCAACCGTTTGCCGGCGGTTTCGAAGCGCGACGGCCTCACGTCGATGATCTTCAGTTCTTTCATGCGCAGCGGCTCCACGAGAGACAATCCGTCGAGGGTGCGCCGTGCCCGCACGTCCTCGGGCGTGACGCCGAAGAGATCGCGGAAGGCGCGCGTGAACGCCTCATGGGAGCCATAGCCGGCATCGAGCGCCACGTGCAGGATGTCCGGCGCGCCTTGCGCCAACGCACGTGCCGCGCGCGTGAGCCGCCTCGACCGGACATAGCGCATCACCGGCCAGCCGGTGTTCATCGAGAACAGGCGCGAGAAGCCGAAGCGCGACATGTCGCAACTGGCGGAGATCCTGTCGAGCGTCAGTTCCGTGTCTAGCGTGGTTTCGATAAACCAGAGTGCTTGTCCTACCTGATTCATGGCGTGCCAATGAGTGTGTCGGGCGGACTATATGGTATCGGCGCCGGGGGCATTTGATCGTTCTTGCGGCGTGGGCGGGGCGTGCGCCGGCTGACGCACTGGAGCGGATCGCCACGCCGGGCGGCGTGGCGACGGCGGGCAGGGCGGTGCGACTCAGCCCAGCGGCCAGTTCAGGAACACGATGCCGTCGTTGTAGTCGTCGTCGGCGCCGTCTTCCGAGCCGACGATCCCGAAATACGACTTCTTGAAGATATCGACCTGCCGCGAGCCGAGCCGCGACGGCTTGCCGTTCGCCATCACGATCACGCGCACGCGTCCCTTGCCGGAATCGAGCACCTTGGTGCCGAGGTTCTGGTCCTGCGCGCCGGCACCCTTGAACGTGGCGGCCGGTTTCGGGTTGTCGTCGACGTAGATGTCGATCGTCTGGTCGTTCGCCGCGTTGGTGAGCGCGGTGACGCCGAACTTGATGTTCGGCGGCAGGTTGAACGTGCCGTCGCGCTCGCCGCCGCCGATGCTGCCGGCACCGCTGCCGCTGTCCGTACCGGTTTCGCTGCCGCCGCCGGCGGGCGACGACGATGATGCCGCCGTTTCCCCGATCGCGGACAGGCTCGCGTACGAGTCGATATGCATCGCGCTGCCGCGCACGCTTTTCCACTGGCCCTTCACGAACGTGACGCCGGTGCCGACGTCGATCGTCGCGACGAGCGTGAACGGCATGCGCCCGGTGCTTTCGGGCACCTTCGACGAATAGGTGAAGCAGCCGTCCGCGACGACGCCCTTGTCGGTCGCGATCGCGAAATAGATGCCGGGGAAGTTGTTGCCGGTCGCGTACGGCGTCGGCACGTTGAGGATGACCTGCAGTTTCCCGTTTCGAATCTCTGCCTTGGCGATGTCGATGTACAGGCCCGGGATGTCGACGTAGGTCTCCGAGGTCGCCACGGGTGCACTGATGATCGAAGCCGAAAGGAGGGGCATGGATGTCTCCGTTGGTAGGACGGGTTTCTGTGGAGTGCGGCGCGAGGCGCCGCTGAATGCGGTGCCCGACCGCCGGCCGGCCCGGAGGCGGCCGGCGGTGGTCGGTCGTCGGCCGTGCGTCAGGTCAGCCGATCGGCCACTGGAGCACGACGATGCCGTCGTTGTAGTCGCTGTCGTGGCCGTCTTCCGACACGACGATCCCGAAGTTGACCGTGTACGGCGAGCCGTCCGATTTCTTGCCGTTGATCGGCGCGAGGCGCGCGTCGGTGGCTGACGGCTTGCCGTTCACCGACACTTCGAAGCGGATCTTGCCGTTGCCGGAATTCAGCGTCGCTTCACGCGGGCCGTCGCGCGTCGTCAGCTTGTGATACGCGGCGGGTTCCTTGCTGTCGCCGATGAACAGCTTGATGTGCTGTTGCTCGGCGGCATTCGCGAAGAAAATCGCGCGGAAATCGGTATTCGGCGGAATCGAAAACTCGCCGGCGCGATTGGAAGACGTTTGAGAATCGGCCATGCTCTCCTCCTGAGGAATGATGGGTAAGGCTTGGAGCTGTGTCGCGCAAACGTTTGCCGTTTGAAATGCGACGCATCGAGCATGCCGAAAAATAAATCAGAAAATATTCTCCGGGGAATGGCTATTGTTCAGTAAATCGAAAACCGAGGTTAATCGATTTAATGAAACGTGTTTAATTGGCGCTATTTGCAGATATTCGGGAAACTATATCGGCGCCCATATCGCTTTTCTGAACGATGCGCGATAACGCCGGCGGGGAGGCAGGGGAGGCGACAGCAATCGGGCTTGGGCGCGGACGTTCGGCGTTCGCATATGGCAGCGTTCGTTTCAACATCAGCATCTCGGTCATGGCCGCGCCCACCGGCCACCACCGAACGCCCGCGCCGAAACCCGATCGCGATGGAAATGGGGTGCGGCAACCGGCGAAGTGGATTGACCCACTCACTCCGAACGTGAACAGGGCTCCACCGGCGCCGCACCCATGAAGCATATCGACGGGGCTGCGCGACGCCTATCGGACAGGACTGATTCTGAGCGATCAAATTCGGCGTCATTTGCGCCCGGCCCGTTGACAGCCCCCGTCACCCTGTGATTTGATTCCGGCCATGCAAGCCGCCCAGCCCCTCTTCTCGCTACGACTACTAGCCCGTTTCTCCGGGCTGGGTCTGCGGCTGCGCGCTTTCCATCTGCTTCTTTCCTGAAGCGCCAGATTTCCCCCGCATCATCGACCTGGCCCCGGTTGTCGACCGGCGCCTGAGTTCGTCTTTCTTCCGAATCGTTCCGCTCCGTCCCGGTCGCTCAACCGCCAAGGCTGTCGTTCGCCGTACCGCTTTGCCGTTGTGCCGCTTTCCACCGTTTTCACCGCTGTGCGCGCAGCCTGCCACCACGACTGATGGCCAGCGCGCCGCGGTTTCCCGACCCACCGACCGAGGACCGAACATCATGATGCTGAAGAACCCCGCGACGAAGTACCGACCGTTCACGCCCGTCAACCTGCCGAACCGCATGTGGCCGACGCGCACGATCACGCAAGCGCCGATCTGGATGAGCACCGACCTGCGCGACGGCAACCAGTCGCTGTTCGAGCCGATGGACGCGGCGCGCAAGATGCGGATGTTCAAGATGCTGGTCGCGATCGGCTTCAAGGAGATCGAGGTCGCGTTTCCGTCGGCGTCGGAGACCGACTTCAACTTCGTGCGCGAACTGATCGAAGGCGGCCACATTCCCGACGACGTGACGATCGAGGTGCTCACGCAGGCCCGCGACGACCTGATCGAGCGTACCTTCGACTCGCTGCGCGGCGCGAAGCGCGCGATCGTTCACCTGTACAACGCGACCGCGCCGGAATTCCGCAAGATCGTGTTCGGCCTCGACCGCGACGGCGTGAAGGCACTCGCGGTGAACGCGGCGCGCACGATCAAGCGCTTCGCCGACGCCGCGACCGACACGCATTTCACGCTGCAATACAGCCCGGAAACCTTCACGGCGACCGAGCTGGATTTCGCGAAGGAAGTCTGCGACGCCGTGTTCGACGTCTGGCAGCCGACGCCGGAGCACAAGGCGATCGTGAACCTGCCCGCCACGGTCGAAGTCGGCACGCCGAACTTCTACGCGGACCAGATCGAATGGATGCACCGCAACCTCGCGCGCCGCGACGCGCTGATCGTGTCCGTGCATCCGCACAACGACCGCGGCACCGCGGTCGCGGCGGCCGAGCTCGCGGTGATGGCCGGCGCGGACCGGATCGAGGGCTGCCTGTTCGGCAACGGCGAGCGCACCGGTAACGTCGATCTCGTCACGCTCGCGCTGAACCTCTACTCGCAGGGCGTCGATCCGGGCCTCGATTTCTCGCAGATCAACGAAGTCGCGCGCACGTCCGAGGAATGCACGCAGTTGCCGATCCACCCGCGCCATCCGTATGTCGGCGACCTCGTGTTCACCGCGTTCTCCGGCTCGCATCAGGACGCCATCAAGAAAGGCTTCGCGGTACAGAAACCCGACGCCGTATGGGAAATGCCGTATCTGCCGATCGATCCGAGCGATGTCGGCCGCACGTACGACTCGATCATTCGCGTGAACAGCCAGTCGGGCAAGGGCGGTATCGCGTACCTGCTCGAGCAGAGTTATGGCGTCGCGCTGCCGCGCCGCCTGCAGGTCGACTTCAGCGCGGCCGTGCAGCGCCTGACCGACGACAGCGGGCTCGAGGTGACGAGCGCGCAGATCTGGTCGCTGTTCCAGCAGGAATACGTGGAAGGCGATGCGCCGCTGCGTTATGTCGGCCATGAGCTGAGCGAACGCGACGGCCGCGAGACGATCGTGCTGACCGCCGACGTGCACGGCGAGCGCCGCGTGCTGCGCGGTGAAGGCAACGGCCCGCTCGACGCGCTGATGCACGCGCTGCGTACGCCGCTGCGCATCCAGCACTACGAGGAGCGCGCCCTGTCGCAAGGCGCCGATGCGAAGGCGATCGCGATCGCCGAACTGGCCGGCACGGGCGTGCGCGGCAGTGCGTTCGGCGTCGGTATCGACGCGAACCTGACGACCGCGTCGATCCGCGCGGTGATCAGCGGTGTCAACCGCGCGTATGCGCGTGCGGACGAAGCGGTGCAGGCGACGTTTTTTGGCGCGCATTCCGCGGTGAAGGCTGTCGCGTAAGCGGCGTCGTGGCGGCTGCGCCGGCGGTGTCCGGCGCGGTCGCGTCGCCGCCGCCTTGGTGGCCCTCTCGGTGGCCGCTGCGCGGCCCGGCAAGCGCATCGCGCAGTTCCACCTTCATGAAATCCACCCACGCGCGCGTCTTCGCGTCGATGTGCCGGCGTGACGGGTGCACCAGAAACACGCCCACGTCCTCCGCCCGGTAATCGGGCAGCACGCGCATCAGCGCGCCTGAACGCAGATCGTCCGCCGCGACGAATTCCGGCAGCAGGCCGATTCCCGCTCCTTCCCGCACCGCGATCGCGAGCGATGCCGCGACGTCGGCCGTCATCGCCGGCTCGATCGCGACCGTTTCCGCATCCGCACCGCGCGTCAGTGTCCATTCACCCGCCGGGTAGGCCGGTGCGACCAGCTGCAGGCAGCGATGCCGCACGAGCGCGCGCGGCGTATCCGGCATGCCGTGATCCGCGACATACGCGGGCGCCGCGCACAGCACGCTGCCGATTCGCCCGACATCGATCGCGACCTGATCGGAGCTCGGCAGGTTCGGCATTGCGATGATGGCGACGTCGTAGCTGTCGCGGATCAGGTCGGGCACGTGCGGCGCGAGCGTCAAATCGACGCTGACTTCCGGATAACGCGCCTGGAAGCGCGCGACCAGCGGAATCACGAAACGGTTCGCGATGCTGGCGCTGCAGTGCGCGCGCAGTCGTCCGTATGGATGCAGCCGCGCGCCGCGCGCTTCGCGTTCGCTTGCGTCCACTGCGAGCGTGATGTCGCGTGCGCGGGCCAGATAGCGTTCACCGGCTTCGGTCAGGCACATCGAGCGCGTCGTGCGATTCAGCAGCCGGATGCCGAGATGCGTTTCGAGCGACGCGATCGCGCGGCTGACATACGCGGTCGTGAGGTTGAGCCGCTTGCCGGTTTCGGTGAAGGTTCCCGCGTCGGCGAGCGTGACGAAAACCTGCATGCGTTGAATCAGATCCATCGGCGGAGCGCGAGTGTCGTGCGATGCCGCCACTGTAGCGGGCCACACGTTGCGCCGCGCACGCGCGGCAGCGCTCGATCGTCGCGAAACGGACAGCGCTGTTTATCGCCGCCGGAAGTATTCGCTCGGCGGCACGCCGAGCGCCTTGCGGAACATTGCCGCGAACGCGCTCGGGCTGTCGTAGCCGTGCTCGAGCGCGAGTTCGAGGATCGGCGTGCCGGCCGCGAGGCGCGGCAGGCTCAGCAGCAATCGCGCATGGCGGCACCATGCGCCGTGCGTCATGCCCGTCTCGCGCTTGAACGTGCGTGCGAGCGTGCGCTCGTTCATGTGCGCATCGCGCGCCCACGACTGCAGCGTGACGGCCAACGACGGGTCGTTGACCAGCTGCGTGCACAGCGCGGCGAGTGCGGGGTGGCGCGGCATCGGCACATGCAGCGACAGCAGCGGCGCGATTTCGATTTCGTCGAGGATCAACGCGAGCACGCGTCCCGCGCGATGCGAAAGGTCGTAGTCGGCCGGCAGTTCGCACGCGGTCACGATCAGTTCGCGCAGCAACGTGCCGACCTCGATCACGCGGCACTCGCCCGGCAGGCTCGGCCGCACTTCGCGCGCGACGAACACCGAGCGCATCTGCACGTCGCCGGCCATCCGGATCTCGTGCTGCGTGCCGGCCGGCACCCACACCGCGCGCCCTGTCGGTACGACCCAGCTGCCGGCATCCGCATGTACGAGCATCACGCCGGAGATCGCGTGAATCAGCTGGCCGTGCCGGTGCGAATGCGGCGGATACAGGACGCCGGACGCCGCGTCGGACACGGCGACCGCGATCTGCTTGTGCTTGTCCTTGCGCTCGAGCGCGCTGAAAAATGGGTCCACTTGTCCTTTTCTCGACGACGAATGCGCTTTGCGCGCGAGATCGACTGAATGTGCCGAAATTACCATAGGCCCATCGTTTGTTCGACTGCCACCGCACGATGCGCGCCTCCTTCCTTGCTTCGCTTTCCTTCGATTTACCCGTTGCCGCCTCGTCTTGCGCGCCGCGCATCGCCGCCACGCTGCTGAGCGCGGCGATGCTGGGCGCATGCTCCGTCGGCGAGCCGTATCGCCCGCCGTCGATCGATGCGGCACATCGCGCGCCGTTCGATGCCGCGGCCGATGCGCCCGTCGCGCCGGGCGGCGCGTTGCCCGATCGCTGGTGGCAACTGTTCGACGATCCGGCGCTGGACGCACTCGTGCGCGAAGCGCTCGCGCAAAACCGCGATCTCGCGGTGGCCGCGGCACGCGTCGAGCGGGCGCGCGCCGTGCTCGACGAAGCGGGCGCCGCGCGATTGCCCGATACGACGGCCGGCTTCGGCGTCGACTACGGCAAGCACGCGCCCGACCAGATCGTCGCGAGCGCGAAGGGCACCGATGCACGTACGCGCCGGGGATTCGCGCCGTCATTCGCGCTGTCGTGGGAAGTCGATCTGTGGGGGCGTGTCGGTCATCTCGTCGATGCCGCGCGCGACGATTCGGAGGCCGTGCAGGCGGCATCGGATGCGATGCGCGTCACGGTGGCCGCCGAGACGACAGCCGCCTACGCGCAGGCGTGCGCGTACGGCGAGCGGATCGACGTGGCCGAGCGTTCGGTCGCGATCGCCGACCGCCTCGCCGCGCTGACCGCACGGCAGCGCACGCACGGTCTCGTGTCCGATCTGGAAGTCGCGCGATCGCGCGCGTTCGCCGACGATACGCGTGCCGAACTGCCGGCGCTGACTGGCGCGCGCCGCGCCGCGTTGTATGAGCTGGCGGTGCTGACCGGGCACGCGCCCGGCGCGATTCCCGATGCGGCCGCGCGCTGCCATGCGACGCCGGCGCTGGCGCGGCCGTTTCCGGTCGGCGATGGCGCCGCGCTGCTCCGGCGCCGGCCCGACCTGCGCGAAAGCGAGCGCCGGCTCGCCGCGTCGAACGCGCGGATCGGTGCCGTCGCGGCCGAGCTGTATCCGTCGATCGTGCTCGGTGGGTCGGTGAACTGGCTGTCGACGACCGGCGATCCGTCGTCGCTCGGCGACAAGTACGCGATCGCGTGGGGCGTCGGGCCGCTGATTACCTGGCGCTTTCCGAATCTCGCGGCGAGCCGCGCGCAGCTCGCGCAGGCACGCGCGGACGATGCCGCCGCTCGCGCGTCGTTCGACGCGCAGGTGCTGCGCGCGCTGAAGGAAACCGAACAGGCGCTCGCGCGATACGGCGCCGAGTGGCGTCACAAGGCCGCGCTCGAAACCGCGCGCGCCGAGCACGCGCGCGCTTTCCGGCTCGCGGAACTGAACTACGACGCGGGCGCGCTGGATTTTCTCGGCGTGCTCGACGCGCAGCGCAGCCTCGTCGCGGTCGATGCGGCGCTGGCCGCGTCGACGCAGCAGGTCGCACTCGATCAGGTTGCCGTCTTCAAGGCACTGGGGGGCGGCTGGCAGCGTCAGGGCCAGCGCAAGCCCGTTATTGACGTGAACGGGCCGTGACCGGCCGTTCGTGAATCCGCACGCACTCAACCCTTCCGATTCCGATCATGAGCACCACAGCCGTACCCGAGAAATCCGCCCGTTTCGCGCGGCGCCACTGGATCGCCGCCGGCGCCTTCATCACCGTCATCGTGCTGGCCGGGTTCGGCTGGCGCTGGTGGACGGTCGGCCGCTTCATCGAGCACACCGACGATGCCTACGTGCGCGCCGACATCGTGACCGTCAGCCCGCGGGTGGCCGGTTATGTCGCACGCGTGGCCGTCGACGACAATCAGCCCGTGAAGCGCGGCGACGTGCTCGTCGTGCTCGACGATCGCGACTATCGCGCGAAGCTCGACGACGCGCAGGCGGCCGTTGCCGCCGCCGATGCGACGTTGCAGGCCGAGGAAGCCGCGGCCGCGACGCTCGACGCGCAGGTCGGCCAGCAGCGCAGCGTGATCGAGCAGGCGCAGGCCGACGCGGCCGCCGCGCGTGCCGAGGCGACGCGACGCGACGCGGATGCGGCGCGCTACAAGCAGTTGCTCGCCGAATCGGCCGCCAGCGGGCAGCGCTGGGAGCAGGCGCACGCCGATGCGCTGAAGGCGCGCGCGGAACTGGCGCGCGCCGGCGCGGCCGTGCGCGCGCAGGACGACCAGCAGACGGTGTTGCGCCGGCGCCGTGCGCAAAGCACGGCCGCGATCGAGCAGGCGCGTGCGCGGCTCGCGGCGTCCCGCGCGAAGCTCGCGCTGGCGCAACTCGATCTCGAGCACACGGTGATCCGCGCGACCCGCGACGGCGCGATCGGCCAGCGGGCGGTGCGCGCGGGCCAGTACGTCGAGGTCGGGATGCCGTTGCTCGCGGTCGTGCCGCTGCGCGACGTGTACGTCGTCGCGAACTTCAAGGAGACGCAGCTCGGCGCGATGCGCGACGGGCAGCCGGTCGAGATCGACGTCGATACCTACTCGGGCTGCACGCTGCACGGCCGCGTGCTCGGGCTCGCCCCGGGCTCGGGCGCCGAATTCGCGCTGCTGCCGCCCGACAATGCGACCGGCAACTTCACGAAAATCGTGCAGCGCGTACCCGTGAAGATCCGCCTCGATGCGCCGCCGCCGGGCCTCGTGCTGAGGCCCGGCATGTCGGTGATCGCGCGCGTCGATACGCGCGGCACACCGGGAGCCGGATCGTGACGGCCGCGGCATCACGGGGCGCGCAGGCCGCGCACGACGAAACCGTCTCGCTGCGCGCGTGGGTCGCGGTGCTCGGCGGCGTGTTCGGCTGCTTCATGGCGGGGATGAACGTGCACGTGACGAACGCGTCGCTGCCCGACATCCGCGGGTCGCTGGGCGCGAGCTTCGAGGAAGGCTCGTGGATCTCGACCGCGTACCTCGTTGCCGAGATCGTCGTGATTCCGCTCACCGGCTGGCTCGTGCAGGTGTTCTCCGCGCGCCGCGTGCTGCTCGTCGGCGCAACGGGGTTCCTCGCGTTCTCGATTGCGTGCTCGGTCGCGCCGACCATTTCGACGATGATCGTCGCGCGCGCGCTGCAGGGCGCGTTCGGCGGCGTGCTGATTCCGCTGTCGTTCCAGCTGATCGTCACCGAGCTGCCACCGTCGAAGCATCCGCTCGGGATGGCGCTGTTCGCGGTCGCGAACAACGTCGCGCAGGCGGCCGGGCCGTCGCTCGGCGGCTGGCTCACCGACATGTATTCGTGGCGCTGGATCTTCTATCTGCAGATTCCGCCCGCGATCGCGCTGATCGCGGCGATCGCGTGGGCGATCCGCCCGGTGCCCGTGCAGTTGGCGAAGCTGCGGCAGGCCGACTGGTTCGGGATCGCGACGATGGCGATCGGCTTGAGCGCGCTGCAGATCGTGCTGGAGGAGGGCGGGCGCAAGGACTGGTTCGCGTCCGACCTGATCGTCGAGCTGTCGATCGTCGCGGTGGCGGGGCTCGTCGCGTTCGTCGCGATCGAGCTGCGGCGCGAGGCGCCGTTCATCAACCTGCGGCTGCTCGGCCGCTACAACTTCGGGATCGCGAGCCTGATGCAGTTCCTGTTCGGCGCGGTGGTGTTCGGCGTCGTGTTCCTCGTGCCGAACTACTTCGCCGAGCTGCACGGCTACAGCGCGCGCGACATCGGCCTCGCGATGATCCCGTACGGGCTCGTGCAGTTCGTGATGTCGTTCCTGACGCCGCCGCTGATGCGCCGCACGAGCCCGCGCGCGACGATCGTGCTCGGCTTCGCGCTCGTCGCGGCCGGCTGCCTGATGAACATCCACCTGACCGCCGACGCCGCGTCGAACGTGATCGTGCCGTCGCTCGTCGTGCGCGGGATCGGGCAGTCGCTCGTCGTGATCGCGCTGTCGGTGATGGCCGTCGACGGGATCGAGAAGGCGCAGCTCGGTTCGGCGTCCGGCGTGTTCAACATGGTGCGCAACGTCGGCGGTGCGATCGGCATCGCGGTGGCGAGCCAGATCGTCGTCGAGCGGCAGAAGCTGCATGCGATGCGGATCGGCGAGGCCGTGACGCCGTTCTCGGAAGCGTTTCAGGAACGCATGGCGATGCTGGTGCGGCTGCTGTCGCGCGTGCATGTGCCGCGTGCCGATGCGTTGCCGGGTTCGGCGACCGGCGGCGTGCACGAGCTGGCGCTCGCGCTCGTGAACCAGCGCGTGATGCGTGAGGCGCTGTTGATGGCGTACAGCGATACGTTCCTGATCGCGGGTGTTGCGATGGCGGGATGTACGGCGGCGGCGTTCCTGTTGAAGGGGAAAAGGACAGCGTGATGGGGACGGACGCCCGATATCGAAGCCTGACATACCTGACAGGCGAAGAATTCCTGCAATGGGCGTATCGTTCACCCGGCGCAGGCGGGACGACCGGCCTGCGGCCGATATCGTGAGGCAGGCCGGCGCATGTCGCCGGCCTGTCGTTCGTGGTGGCCACGGACGCCAGGGTCGCGCAGATCCGCGCTTCAGGCCCCTCCTCTCCGTGGTCCTTGTCCATTCAACCGGCCCTTTGTCGGGCCCATCGCGAGGAAAGCGTCATGACGAAACCCGATTCCCTGAAAGGCGACATCAAAGAGCAAGCCCAGGAAGCCGATCGCCACAACCTGGCGCGCCCCGCCGTGAACGGCGCATTGTGGGCGCGCGGACTGACGACGCAGCGGGTGGCCGACCTGTTCAGGACGCAGCGGGGCCTGCCGGGGCACTGGATGCAGGTTCAGAACGAGGTCAACGCCGGGAACCGCTATTTCTATGGTGTCCAGAACGGCCACCAGACGACCGACGAAGGCAAGGAACTGATCCGCTGGATCGCCGATGCGGTGATCAGCGCCGCGCAGCGCGCGGAGTTCGATTTTCCGCTGCAGCAGCTTCAATTTACGGCCGACACGGGCTGGCTGAAGCTGCAGCGCGTGTCGGGTCGTGTGATGGTGTTGTCGCGCCCCTGACCGTCAGGTCCGGCGCATCGTCGGAGCGCGGGGCGGCCGGGGCGCGGCCCCTACGCCCCCTTCGTTCCTTTTGCCGACGGTCAGACTGAAACCGTGATGCCTGCCGAATGCGGCGGCCCCGCAGGCCGCACCACGATTTCCACCTGCTGGCCCAGCGACGCCAGCGTCTGCATCAGCAGTTCCAGCGAGACGTTCCGGAGTCTTTCGCGTTGCTCGGGCGTGACGACCGGCCGGGCCATCTCCGCGAGCGCCGCAGCCTCGTCTTCGCTCAGGCCGCGCGAGACGGTCAGTGCGTTGATCTTCAGGACGAGCGCGGATTTGGCCGACAGTGCGCCTGCGTCATCGAGGCCGAAGTCGGCCGGCAAGGTGCCGGCACGTTGTCGCGAGTCGTTGCGATTCATTGCGCGCCTCCCGTGATTACCGAGAACGTCGGCCGCGGCTGGCCTGTCGAGCGATCGGCATCCTGGCCGATATCGTCGCCGGGCGCTTCTTCGATCGGCGTGACCACCAGCCGCTTGTGCATCACCTCGATCCGCAAGCGCTGCCCGGGTTCGAAACCCGCTGCGTCGATCCAGCGGCCGGACAGCTTCATCCACAGATGGAGGGCCGGCGGTGCCGTGTCGGCGAGCCTGAGATGTGGAACGATGCGGCGAGTCTGAAAAGACGTGCGAGCGGGCATGGAACAATCGTGAAAGCGAACCGGTGCGTTATGATTCCCGTCAGCCATGACTGACTCCTGTACAGAGTGGGTTGTGGTCAGCGGCCCGCGCGTGGTAGTGCACGCGCGGGCCGCGCTCGTTTACGCAGTGGATTTCGATCGGCATCCCGTCATATGGTTGGCATGGCGAAATGAAATGGCATTCCAGGCGAAAACGTGCAATCACTCTAGCCGAGATCGGCCGGCATCAGGTGTCGGTCCGGAGCGTCTTCGTCTGCACTGATGGATGCCCCGATGTCTTGCAGGCTTGCTGCGAAACGATTCCCCGGCGATTGCGCCGGCGGGCCGCGTCGTCACTTTATTGACGATATGTCAGAAAGCGTGTCGGTCGAATGCTCCGATTTGCCCGCCACACGTCGCACGAGGATGTCATGGGCGTCGTGCAGGGCCGCCCGAACTTGCGCGGGAAGCCGCCGTGCTTTCCGTCACGGCGGCAGCGAATCATGCGTGCAGCGCGTCCATCTGCCGGCGCGCGCTCGCCGCGGTCGAGGCGCGGATGTGACGCAGCGATGCCTTAGCCCTTCGCCGACGCGCGTTACTGGCCGAAGCGGTCCGCGACGGCGTCCTTCAGCCGCGCGGCGGTGATCTCGCCCATGTGCGATTCGACGAGATTGCCTTTCGCATCGAAGAAGAGCGTCGTCGGCAACCCGCGCGAACCATAGGCCTGCATCGCGTGCAGCGTGCGATCGAGCAGCACGTGATCGAATCGCAGCCCTTTCTGTTCGAGGAACGCGCGCACAGCTTGCGCGTCTTCGCCCTGGTTGACCATCAGCACCGTCATCCCCGGATGATCCTGCTGCGCTTGCGCGAGGATCGGCATTTCGCGCTGACACGGCGGGCACCACGTGGCCCACAGGTTCACGACGACCGGCTTGCCCGCGAAGCGTTGCGCAGGCACCGGCGTGGCGTCGAGCGCTTCGAGCCGCAACGCGGCAAGCGGTGGCGCGCCGTGCTGCAACGTTGCGAGCGTGCCCTGCGCGATGCCCCACGCGGCGAGGCCCGCGAGCATGCCGGCCATCACCGGGCGACGCAGCGCGGGCAGGCGGCGCAGGCGCCAGCCCGCGAACACGATTCCGGCCGCGAGGCCGATGCGCCAGTCGAAGCCGCCGTCGCCGAGCGCGACGATCGCGCGCGGCGCGGCGGCGTACTCGTGCCACCACTGCGCGACGTAGCCGATGCGCGCGGCGATTAGCCCGAGCAGCAAGGTATCGAGGATCAGGCTCGATGCGGTCTTGTGCTGGCCGTCCGGCGGGCGGCGCTGGATGAAACGGGCGACGAGCCACGCGAGCAGCGCGGCGACGGCCACCGCGACGACGCGGATCGAGAAGGGACCGATGCTTAACATGAGCAGGAAAGGGGCGACTTGATCGAGCGGGGGGCAGGAGGACGATGATCGGCCGATGAACGCGATGCGGTCAACGGTCGTGATGCGATTCGACATGGCCCGATGCGTGCGGGTTCCCGGCGCGGCGTGCGCATATTCGGGATGCCATCATTGTTCGGTCGGTGCGCGGTCGTTCAGGCTGGTCTGATGATCGGTTGCGAATCGCGCGTCGACAATGCGGTCGCCGGTCCGGCGTGGTGTCCGCCGGTGTCTCGAAAGGGATCTCTGCTTGACGGTCGGTTCCCCCGAGCGGCTGCATTCCCGTCGTTTCACATGCAATCGTGAATGCGTTGTGGCGGCGGATGGGCTCGGCCGCGATCCGATTCATGCCGGCTGATTCGATGGAACGGGATCGTGGCCGGATACGGGCACCGGGCAGTCACTCGCGCACCGCGTGGCGCCAGGTTGGTGGCTGGCACAGGGTTCCGATGAGGGCAACACATATGAACCGTCGTTGCTGATCGGCCGACTGATGGCTGAGCATTTGTGCAAGCGAGGCTTGCGACCGTATTGAGGAATTCGGCGATGCTGTCATGCCGCGCGCGGGCGCGCGGTGAGAGGCGGGACATGCCCGGTGACTGGCGGGCAGGCTGAAAGGCCCCGGTCGGCGACGATCGTTGCGTGCGACATCCGCATCGTCGCCGGCGGATGAGCGCGACCGCTGCCGCCCGGCGGGCCGCGTATTCGCGGCCGTCCGGGCGTCGGGCATTACTGCGTCTTCGTATGCGTGGCGTTCGCCTGTTGCGCGCCGGCCGCCGGTTCGAGCGTCGTCAGCGTCTGCTCGGTGAACTTCTCGTACAGCCAGTTCATGCGCGTATCGTCCATGCCGCCGGCGATGCCGCCGAGCGCGTACGAAGCCGATACCTTGAAGCGGTCGATCTGATGATTGTCGGCGTCGACGAGCGTCACGGTACCGTCGACGTGATCGTTGCCCGCCATGAAGCCGAACATGACGGCCGAGAAGCTCGAGCGCACGCGAATGCCGTTGACTTCGACGTTCAGGTGCATTGCATCGGTCGAATCCGCTTTTGCCAGCAGCTTGCGTGCGTCCAGTGCGCTTTCGATTTTTTCCTGCAGTTTCTTCGCGTCGAACTTCAGGTTGTCTTTCAACGCTTCCTGCGCGGTATTGTCGAGCGTGACCTTCACGACCACGGGTTTCGTGCCGAATTTCATCGTCGACGCGGTCACGGCGGCCCCCGCCTGATCGCTGGCGTCGCGTGTCACGCTGCTGGCGCAGCCCGACAGGAAGCCGATCGTCACCAATGCCAGAGCGGCATGACGGAATACAGATTTCATGATTTGGTCTTTTTAGTTCGGGTTATTTGAGATGGCTCTATGGCCGGGCGGGAATCTAGCACAGGGCGATCCGGTTCAAATGGTCGAATAGATCGAACATGCCATTTGATCCGGATTCGTCGCGCCTTCGGTGCCGATGCAAACCTGCGCCGCTCACGTGACGGGCGATGACGGCGCGCGGCTCGCAAGAGCGACCGGTTCCACGCGCAAGCGGGAGGCCGGCTTCCGCCGTGGCCGCACGGGCTACGTGCGTATCGTCACGGGTTGTTACCCGGCGCCGCCCCGCCGAGCCGATATGCCGTGAAGAACTCGTACCACGGCGACCCTTCCGCGACCGGCACGTCGAGCGCCGCGGTCCGCCGCTTCAACGCGCCGAACACGTCGTTGATACGCGCGGCCTGCCCCGCATCGTTGAACGGATGGGGCCGTGCCCGGCCGGCCGCGAACGCGCCATATGCAATCGCGAGCAGGCGTGCGCTGTCGTCGGTCGACGCGATCGATCCGTTGATCGCTTCGGCGAGGCGCGGCCGGTCTTCGGCGCGCGATCCGGACAGGCACAGGAACACGATCGCCGACAGTTCGTGCAGGTCCTTCACGCGCAGCAGCGCCGGCAGCCGCGCGACGATTCGCTCGACCGGCTCGTCGCGCAGTGCGTCGCCGAAGTCGAGCACGGCGGTCATCGGGTTCGTGTCCGCTGTCAGGCGATCGAGCGCCGACGGTGCGGCCGACGTGCTGGCGCCGTCCGGCGACGCTGCCGGCGCAGACCGCAACGCATCGGCCACCTGCTGCGTCCATTCCGGAAAGATCATCCGCACGTTGCCGAACTGCTCGCCGCCTTCCGCCGCCGGATTCCATCGATACACGATCGTGCCGCCGCGAATGAACGGCGAATACAGGTGTTCGGGCGTTTGCGGCAGCGGCCGCCGGTTGATCGGCAGCCAGGCGAGCGTCAGCCAGTCGTAGCGGCCGGTAGCGGGCACGGCAGGGCTCGAGCTCGCGACGACCTGCCATGTGCCGCGATTCGCGTAGCGACGCCGCGCGTCGGGCACCGGGACGGTCCGGCCTTTCGCGGTGTCGAAGTACGTCGTGCCGGTCACGTTCGATCCGCTGTCCGCGGCCGGCGTGATGGTGGAGATGACCCACGACATGCCGTCCGCCGAACGGTAGTCGGACGGCTTCAGCGTCGCGACGTCGTGCACCATGCGCGTTTCCGCCGCGACGGGGCTCGGGGGGAGATTGGCGGGCGCGGCCAGAATGCTCGGCATGGGATGTCCTCGGAATCGGGTGCGCATCGCCGGGCGGGGGCGACGCGCGGCGGCGCGGATTGTTTTATGTCACTGTAGAACGTCGCCGCCGGAAACGGAAACCGGCCGCGCGGCACAGCCTGGTCGCGCGTTCCGCCGCATCGGCTTACCATGCGCATCCTGAGCCAACGATGCACACCGGGCGGGAGCGCGCATGACCGACACGAAAGCCATCACCGAACACTGGACACAGGTCGCCGACCAATGGATCGGCTGGGCCGGCAAGCCCGGGCACGATGCGTTCTGGAAATACCGCGCGGGGCTCGCGGCCTATATCGGCCGCGACACCGGCCGCGCGCTGGAGATCGGCTGCGGCGAAGGCCGCGTGAGCCGCGAACTGAAGGCGCTCGGCTACGACGTGACCGCGACCGACGTGGTGCCCGCGATGCTCGACGCCGCCCGTCATGCGGATTCCGCGCATCGCTACGAGCTGGCCGACGCGGCGTCGCTGCCGTTCGACGCGGCCAGCTTCGATCTCGTGATGGCATACAACGTGCTGATGGATCTCGACGACATGCAGCGCGCGTTGAACGAGGCGCGCCGCGTGCTGAAGCCGGGCGGGCTGCTGTTCATCTCGCTCGTGCATCCGTTTCGCGATCGCGGCGGCTTCGCGGGGCCGCAACCCGATGCGCCGTTCGTGCTGAAGGGCAGCTATTTCGGGCGCGAGCACTTCGACGGCGTGGAAACGCGCGACGGGCTGTCGATGCATTTCGCGGGCTGGTCGCTGCCGCTGCAGGCGTATATGGACGCACTGGAAGCGGCCGGGTTCGCGATCGTGTCGCTGCGCGAGCCGCCGCCCGATCACGCCGATACGGATCAACTGAAGCAGTGGGCGCGCGTGCCGCTGTTTCTGTGGATCAAGGCGCGGCCGGTGGGGTGAGCGCGGGCGGTCAATGTCGGGCGACGACGATGGGTTCGCCTGTACGGAAGAGAACACAAATTGACGCGTTGAATTGGTAGCCGTGGGGATACAGCAACCGACGGAATGACGGATCTTGTGTCCCCTGGGCTACTGTGGCCTGTCGACGTGAGACGGCCAGCATTCCGACTCCCGTTTTCATCCGTTTCAGCGCAACAGCTCCTTCCGGTAGAGCACGGCCCCGGGTTTTTCCGCGACGGTGTCGTAGAGCCGCATCGCCGTGTGGTTCGATTCGTGTGTTTGCCAGGACACGCGTTCGGCGCGATGCGCACGCGCGGTGTCGTACACGGCTTCGATCAGCGCGCGGCCGACGCCCTTGCCGCGCTCGCTGTCGAGCGTGAACAGGTCCTGCAGGTAGCAGACCGGCCCGGCGTGCGTCGTGCTGCGGTGATACAGGAAATGCACGAGCCCGACGAGCTTGCCGTCGCGTTCCGCGACGAAAGCATGGACGGGCTCGTAGCCGTCGAAGAAGCGCGACCACGTGAGCTGCGTGATGCGCATCGGCAGGGCCGTATCGTCGAAGCGGCCGTAGAAGCGGTTATAGCCGTCCCACAGCGGCAGCCACCGGTCGTAGTCGTTTTCCGTGACCGCGCGTACGGTCAGTCCTGTTTCGTTGGTGTTCATGTTGGCGGACCTTTCGATGAGAAGGGCGCGCGCCTCCGATCCGGCCGGCGCGTCGCAGGTCTCTACGATAGGACGTTCGCGGCACCATCGGTAGGCCCATGACGACTACATTTCATGGTGCCACGGCCAGCGGTCGAGCATCCGCGCAACAGGCTCATGAAGACGCGGCAACACGGTCGAGATGAGTCGACGGCTCGACCGCGATAGCGATCTTTCCTCGAACACCGTGGCGGGGACTTTCCAGCCGGGCATGGGCGAGCGGAATATCGGCAAGGGAATAGACGGCGCCGACGTGTGGCCGCAGCTGTCCGCGCGCAACCAACGCGCTCAACTCGTCCAGCTTGCCGCGGTTTTGCCTCGTGAAAACGAAGTGATAGCTCGCGTTCTTGCCCCAGGCCTGAATGACGTTTTGCGGCTGTGCGATGTCCACGATCGTGACGACGCGGCCAAGCTGTGCGAGCGCGTCGGGGCTGCGCGACAAGGTGTTGCCGCCGATGGTGTCGAACACGACGTCGACTCCGCGGCCACCCGTGGTCCGCATGACGGCGTCGACGTAATCGTCCTTTTCGTAGTCGATGACCTCATCGGCCCCCAGACTTCGGGTGAATTCGACGTTGGCTGCGCGCACGGTCGTGAACACCCTCGCGCCGATGGCTTTGGCGAGCTGGATCGCCACATGGCCGACGCCTCCCGCGCCACCGTGTACCAGGATGCTTTCGCCCACGCGCAGCGCCGCGCGCACGACCAGTGCTTCCCATGCCGTCCCGCCGACCAGGGTCAGGCTTGCCGCTTCGAGATGGCTCAGTGACGGCGGCTTCTTCCCGACGATGTTTTCGGCGGCAACGTGGTACTCGGCATAACTGCCCGGCCCGTCGAAGATTTGCGGGGTGTACCAGACTTCGTCTCCCGGAGAGAAGGCCGTCACACCCGGCCCGACTGCTTCGACCACGCCGGAGACGTCATGCCCGGTAATGGCCGGCAGCGGCACCAGGTCGGGATAGTCGCCACGCCGGACCTGATAGTCCAGCGGGTTGATGGACGTCGCATGGATGCGGACCAGAACTTGTCCCGCGTGCGGCACGGGCTTGGGTACGTCACGCAGTTCGAACGATTCCGGGCCGCCAAATGATTTGAGCATGAGCGCTTTCATTGGAACTCCTTGTTTCGACAAAAAGGGATATCGGGAATTATCGATATGATGCGGCAAAAAATTACAGCTCCTTGCCAATGGCCTTGGCAAGCGCACTGATGGCTGCTTCGTTGCGCTTGTAGTAGGTCCACTGGCCGATGCGCCTGACCTCGACCAGGCCGGCGCGTTGCAGCGTGGCAAGATAATCGGACACTGTCGACTGCGACAGCCCGACACCCTCCTGAATGCTGCTGACGCAAACGCCCACCGTGAGCACGTCCCCTTCGTCCTGCGGAGGGAAGTTTTTCACGGGATCCTTCAAGCCTTGCAGGATCTCGAGACGAGTCCGGTTCGAGAGGGCCTTGAAAATGTCGAGCAATTCCATGGCGCGGAGTATATCGAGATTTACCGATATGTCAATGTGAGGGGCATCCGCCGTTTGGTAGTGTCCAGGGCTAACCGGTCTTCGAAGGCCCCGCGTTGCTGCCGCCATGCCGCCCGAACGCCGCCGTGTCTTTGCTTTCGGTCTGTTAGACTTTTCGGCCGTCTGTCGCCATCCGGGTCGCCCCCGGTTTTTCGCGTCATGAACGAACACCACGCGCCGAATCCGATTGTCGAGGTGCTGCGAGCCTACTGGAAGGCCGATCGCTGGATGCTGCTGACGGTCGCGGCGGTCGTCGTGCTGTCGAGTGCGAGCGCCGTCGCCGCGCCTTATCTGTTCTCGCGCCTGATCGACGCGCTGTCGCATCGCGGCGTGCTCCATGCGCTGATCCCGGGCTTTGTGCTCTATGCGGTGTTGCTGGGCCTGTCCAGCGCGCTGCAACGCGTGGTGCAGTACCTGTCCTTCACGAGTTCCAAGAATCTCGGATTCATCACCGGCACGCGCTTCTTCGAGCGCATCCTGAAGAAGACCACGGCCTTCTTCGTCGAACACAATCCGGCTGAAATCCAGAGTGCGAACGAACGCGGCAGCCGCGCACTGTCGGTGCTCGTGCAACTCGCGCTGATGGACCTGATCCCCGGCACGCTTCAGATCGTGCTGGCGCTCGCCACGCTCGGCGCGCTGATCAATTTCGAGGTCGTGGCCATCACGGCCGCCTACGGCGCGGTCGCAGTGACGATCGCGATCGTTGCCGCGCGGCGCTCGCGCGCGTTTCTCGACCGCGCCATCGGAGCCGGGCAGGAGAATGCGCGTTTCGTCGGCGGCGCGATCAATGCGATGGAGACGCTTCGGCATTTCGGCAGCCATCGGTGGATGAGCGAACGTTTCTCCGAGAAAGCGCGCGTCGAGCGCGACAGCTGGCGCGCATACGTGCTGCAGCACGTCGGCTATCTCGCGCTGCTGGGTCTCTGCCTCGCGGTCCAGTTCTCGGTGACGTTCTGGTTGCTGCTGCCGCGCCATGAAGCCGGTGCGCTGTCGATCGGCGACATCGTGCTGTTCAACACGTTGCTGTTGCAACTGAACCTGCCGTTCGAAATGCTCGCGCGCTCGATCGACGAGAGTGCGCGCTCCCGCGCGGCCCTCGTGCCGTTCGCGGCGCTCTGGACGGCACCCGAGGAGCGGCAGGTGTCGCACGCATCGGCGTTCGTGCCGCGCGAAGGGCGCGTGGTGTTCGATCATGTCGGCTACGCGTACGGCAACGGGCGCGGCGTGACCGATGTCGATTTCGTCGCCGAGCGCGGGGCCGTCACGTTCATCGTCGGCGAAACGGGGGCGGGGAAATCGACGATCTTCAAGCTGGCGCTGAAGTCGATCGAACCGACCGGCGGGCGCATTCTCGTCGACGGCGTCGATCTCGCGGACATCGACCGCGCCGACTGGTACGGTGCGGTCGCCGTCGTGCCGCAGGACGTAGTGCTGCTGAACGAAAGCCTGGAGGACAACATTCTGCTCGGCCGGCCGCACGATGCTCGGCGTTTGCGGGAAGCCGCTGCGAGGGCCGCGATCCTGACGTTCATCGACGGCCTGCCGGACGGCTTCCGCACGACGGTGGGCGAGCGCGGGCTGAAGCTGTCCGGCGGCGAGCGCCAGCGCATCGCGATCGCCCGGGCGCTGTACGGCAACCCGACCGTACTGTTTCTCGACGAGGCGAGTTCCGCGCTGGATGAAGCGACGGAGCGCGACATCATGGAACACGTGCGACTGCTCGCCCGCGATGTCACGGTGATCGCGATCACCCACCGGCGCTCGGTCATCGGCGCGGCCGACAAGGTCGTGCGGCTCGGCCGGGCAGGCGTGCCGGCCTGACACAGGCACGCAACCGCGTCGCCGCTACCGTCCCTTACCCGCGCATCGGCGGGTTCAACCGCGCGAACGCCGCCTGCCGGCGATACGGGAAGTACGGATAAGGCGCTTCGACGGCACTTGCCGCATCGAGCTTCGCGACCTGCGCATCGGTCAGCGCCCAGCCTGCCGCGCCGAGGTTCTGGCGCAACTGTTCCTCGTTGCGCGCGCCGATGATGACCGACGACACGGTCGGCCGTTGCAGCAGCCAGTTCAGCGCGATCTGCGGCACCGTCTTGCCGGTTTCCTCCGCGATCGCGTCGAGCACATCGACCACGTCGTACAGGCGCGCTTCGTCGACCGGCGGCCCGTAGCTCGCCGTTTCATGCAGGCGGCTGCCTTCGGGCAGCGGCGCGTTGCGCCGGATCTTGCCGGTGAGCCGGCCCCAGCCGAGCGGGCTCCACACGAGTGCGCCGAGGCCCTGGTCGGCGCCGAGCGGCATCAGGTCCCACTCGTAGTCGCGGCCGACGAGCGAGTAGTAGACCTGGTTCGCGACGTAACGCGACCAGCCGTGCCGATCCGCCACCGCCAGCGACTTCATGATCTGCCACCCCGCGAAGTTCGACACACCGATGTAGCGCAGCTTGCCCGCGCGCACGAGATCGTCGAGCGTCGACATCACTTCCTCGACCGGCGTGCCCGCGTCGAACGCATGAAGTTGCAGCAGGTCGATGTAGTCGGTGTCGAGGCGGCGCAGCGCGTGGTCGACCGCGCGGATCAGTCGCGCGCGCGACGTGCCCGCGTCGTTCGGGCCGTCGCCGGTCGGCAGGCCCGTCTTCGTCGAGATCAGCACCTGGTCGCGACGTCCCTTGATCGCGGCGCCGAGCACGCGCTCGGATTCACCGTCCGAATACACGTCGGCCGTGTCGAACAGGTTCACCCCGGCTTCGAGGCAGATGTCGATCAGGCGGCGCGCTTCGTCGACGCCCGTGTTGCCCCATGCGCTGAACAGCGGGCCGGTGCCGCCGAATGTGCCGGCGCCGAAGCTCAGGACGGGAACCTTGAGGCCGGAGCGGCCGAGGGTGCGGTATTCCATGGCGGGTTTCCTGTGGATGATCGAAGCGCTGGGGCGGACGGCGGTGACATCGAGCGTTGCCGCACTGTATCGCTTGCGGACATTTCGGATAATCGGGCAGGCTTCGAAAATATCCTTCGGAAGGAGCGAACAATGCTGCTCGACAATCTCGCGCTGTTCCTGCGCATCGTGGAGAAGGGCGGGCTGGCTGCGGCGGGCCGCGAGGTCGGGCTGTCGCCGGCCACGGTGTCCGAGCGACTGACGGCGCTCGAGCGTCACTACGGCGCGGCGCTGCTCACGCGCACGACGCGCGCGATCAGCCTGACCGACGAGGGCCGCACGCTCGTCGACGGCGCGCGGCGCCTGCTGGCCGAAGCCGACGAACTCGAAAGCCGCGTGCGGCTGGGCGTGCAGACATTGTCGGGGCCCGTGCGGCTGAGCGCACCGGCCGATCTCGGTCGCGAGCGCGTGGTGCCCGTTGTCGATGCGTTTCTGGCCGAGCATCCAGGTGTGACGGTCGACCTGCATCTCGGCGACGGTTACGTCGATCTCGTCGGGCAGGGGCTCGATTTCGCGATTCGCCGCGGCACGCTCGCGGACAGTTCGCTGCGCAGCCGCTCGCTCGGCCGCGCGCGGCGCGTGGTATGTGCGTCGCCTGCGTATCTCGCCGCGCACGGCACGCCAACGCATCCGGACGATCTCGTTTCTCATGACTGCCTCGTGATGCGTTTCGGGCCGGACCTGTATGCCGAATGGCCGTTCAGCATCGACGGCGAACCGAAGCGCGTGATGGTACGCGGCCGGCGCGTGGCCAACGACGGCGCGCTCGTGCGGGCGTGGTGCATCGCGGGGCATGGCGTCGCGCTGAAGTCGCTGGTCGACGTCGAGCAGGATCTGGCGTCCGGCGCGCTCGTCGAGATCCTGCGCGACTTTTCGCCGGGCGACGTCGACTTGCAGATCGTGTATCCGGGCCGTGCCGCGCAGCCGACGCGCGTGCGTGCGCTGATCGACCGGCTGGCGCAGGCACTGACTGCGGCGTGACGCAGATTACACGGGCTGTCGCGAAACGTTGAGGCAGCGATCCCGCTGCTTTTGCGTCGCGTGTCGATGCAACGCCCGTGCACACCACATCGCCAGCAGCAATCGTCCTTCAAACCGATTGCCCACATTTTGTCATTTAGCTAATATTCGAAACGTCAAACGAAACCGCATCCCATGGACGACGTTACCCGCATCAGCGCCCTGGCCAACGAAAGCCGTCTGGCCGTGATGCGCTGGCTCAAGCAGCCGCGCAAGCATTTCCCGCCGCAGCCGCACGGCGACTTCGACGAGCTCGGCGTGTGCTGCACGTACATCACCGAGAAGCTCGGCATCGCGCCGGCCACGACCACGCGCCACATGCGCATCCTCGCGGATGCCGGGCTCGTGCGGGCGACCCGCGTCGGCAAGTTCACGTACTACAAGCGGATCGACGGCGCGCTGCAGCAGCTCGGCCAAGATCTCTCGCAACTCTGATTCCATTTCCCCCGAGGCAACCGACATGGACGAACTTGCACTGCTGGCCGACGCCGACCGGCGCGCGCACGCGTATCTGGCCGCAACCGGCGAGCGACGCGCGTTTCCCGACGCGGCCGCACTGGCCGGCCTCGCCGCCTTCGACGAGCCGCTGCCCGACGCGGGCCGCCCGGCCGACGACGTGCTGCGCCTGCTCGACGAGCACGGCACCCCCGCGACGGTCGCGTCGAACGGCCCGAACTACTTCGGCTTCGTGATCGGCGCGGCGCTCCCGGCTGCTGCCGCGGCCGAGCGACTGATGCTCGCGTGGGATCAGTGCGCGTCGTCGTACGCGAATTCGCCGGTCGCGGCGACGATCGAACGCCAGGCCGCACGATGGGTGGTCGATGCGCTTGCGTTGCCCGAAGGCAGCGCGGTCGGGTTCGGTACGAGCGCGACAGCCTGCACGCTCGTCGCGCTGGTGGCCGCGCGGCGCGCGCTGCTCGCACGCAAGGGCTGGGATATCGACGAGGACGGGCTGATCGGCGCGCCCGAAGTGAAGGTCGTGATTTCCGCGCTCGCGCACATCACGGTGAAGAAGGCGCTGCGCGTGCTCGGCTTCGGGATGAAGCGCATCGTCGTCGCGCCGGTCGATGCGCACGGCCGCATCGACCCCGCCCAGTTGCCGCCGCTCGACGACATGACGATCCTCTGCGTGCAGGCCGGCGAAGTGAACACCGGCGAATTCGATCCGTTCGCGGCGCTGATTCCGCCCGCGAAGGCGGCCGGCGCATGGGTGCACGTGGACGGCGCGTTCGGCCTGTGGGCACGCGCATCGTCGAAGCGCGCGCTGACGGACGGCATCGACGGCGCGGACAGCTGGACGACCGACGGCCACAAGTGGCTCAACACGCCGTACGACGGCGCGATGGTGATCTGCCGCGACGCGGCGGCGCTCGCCACCGCGATGAACAGCGATGCCGTCTACCTGAGCGGCGCGCAGGATGCGCAGAAGAACCTGAACCTCGAATTCTCGCGGCGCGCGCGCGGCGTTCCCGTGTGGGCTGCGTTGCGTGCGCTCGGCCGCGCCGGCGTGGCGACGATGGTCGAGCGGCATTGCGCGCAGGCGGCGCGGGTTGCGGACGGCCTGCGTGCGGCCGGCTACGAGGTGCTGAACCGCGTCGTGCTGAACCAGGTGCTCGCGCGGGCCGGCACCGACGACGAAACCGCGGCGATCCTCGAAGCCGCACAGGCATCGGGCGACGTGTGGTTCGGCGCGACCGTGTGGCAGGGGCGGCCGGCGTTCCGGATCAGCGTGTCGTCGTGGCGCACGGAAGATGCGCACATCGATCGGCTCGTCGCGTTGCTGACGGCGTTGCGCGGCGTGCACGTGCGCTGAGCGTCCTGCGGCGTCCGCGCCCGTCACGGTGGCGGGCGCAAGCTTCGTGCATTCGATGACGTGCAGCGCGGCGCGCACCATTCGCATCGACGCGCTCGCACGACGAACGGGGGCGTGTGAGCCGCGTGCGACGGCGGTGCGGATGCCACGGCTGCCAGCGTGAAAATGTCGGACAATAGCCGCTGCGCGCGCCGCGCCGGCGCAGCGTTCAACCGATGCATTCACGCTTGCGAGATCCCAATGTCGACTCCCTTTCCCCGGGAACTGCTGAAGGCCGCCGATATCGCGAAGATGGAACCGACGCGCGCGGTGCATTCGCTGAATCCCAATGCCGTCCGGCTCAAACGACAACTCAGCGACCTGACCGGCCTGACGCAATTCGGTATCCACCTGCTCACGCTGATGCCCGGTCACGAATCGGCCGAGTATCACCGTCACCTGTACGAAGAAGAATTCGTCTACGTGCTGTCCGGCACGGGCTCGGTCACGATCGGCGAACGCGTGAGTGAAATCGGGCCCGGCGACTTCATCGGCTTTCCGCGCGGCGGTGAGGCGCACACGGTGCAGAACACCGGCGATGCGCCGCTGGAGCTGCTCGTCGGCGGGCAGCGGCTCGAACACGATGTCTGCGAATACCCGCGTATCGGCAAGCGGCTTTATATCGCCGGCGAGCTTGAAGACTATGTCGAGCTGCCGAAACAGCCCTGATTGCCGATCGCATTCGCAATGTCGAATTCCGTATAAAAAACCGAATCAATTACCTATTGTTTAGATAAACAAAATAAAAATTCGTAAAAATACGGGGTAGAGAAACCACGTTTATTTGGGCACGCTTGTGCGCATTGTCCATTCCCGGGTGCCGGCATTTCGACCTGCCGGCGCGTCTTTTTCGGGCATCCGGGTACGGAAATAAATACACGCGTCCGGCAGTTTCGACCGATTGACCGCGTACGCGACAAGTCACGAAAAGATTCCTGATTTAAAGCTCAGTAGTTCGAACCAGCAGCTTGATTCAAGAACGAAACGGAGACAGGCGATGTCGAGGAACTGGGGGTTGGGAGCGGCGCTGCTGGCGCTTTGTGTTGGCTTGGCTTCGTGCGGGGGCGATGGCGATTCGCCGTCGGCAGCCGCTTCGAATCTGTCGGCCGCGGCGCAGTCGCAAGACAACGAAGACGGCAACGGCGGCAACGGTGGCAACGGCAATGGAAACGACAACGGCAACGCAGCATCGAAAAAGAACGCCGACATTCGCGTCGTTCAGTACGTCAATCCGCTGATCGGCACCGACTACGCGATCGACCAGCCGGCCGACCCGGTCGGCTCGGGTCTGGGCGGCGGCACGTTCCCGGGGCCGACGGTCCCGTTCGGGATGATGCAGTGGAGCCCGATGACGCCCACCGCCCAGTACGACAGCCGCAAAGGCGACGGCTCCGGCTTCTCCGGCGGCTACTGGTACGGAGACACGTCGATCAACGCATTCAGCATCCTGCACCTGAGCGGCACCGGCTGCTGGGCGAACGGCGGCTACCTGAACGTGATGCCGCAGCTCGCGCCCGGCGGCGCCGGCACCCCCGCCAGCTTCAGCCACGCGAACGAAACCGCGCAGGCCGGCTATTACGGCGTCACGCTCGGCAACGGCATCAAGGCGGAACTGACGACGACGCTGCGCACCGGCTTCGCGCGCTTCACGTATCCGGCACTCGCGCAGGGCCAGCAGGCGACGATCGCGATCGATCCGACCGTGCTGAACAACCGCGCGCAAGGCTCGACGGGCGACACGATCAGCCAGGTCGGCGACCGCGCGTTGTCGGGCACGATCGCGGGCGGCGGATTCTGCTGGGCCGGGCATGCGGTGCCCGTCTACTACTACGCGGAATTCAGCCAGCCGTTCGCGGTGAAGCCGGCGCTGTCGAACGACAGCCCCGTGGCGTTGACGTTCAATGTCGACCGCAAGCACCCGGACGTGATGATGAAGCTCGGCATTTCGTTCGTCAGCGAAGCGAATGCGAAGGCGAACCTGCTCGCCGAGAATCCGGGCACCGATGCGCAGGGCAACCGGAACTGGCGTTTCGACAAGGTACGCCGCGCGGCGAGCGCCGCGTGGAACGCGCGCCTGAACGCGATCCAGGTCACGGGCGGCAGCGACGCGGACAAGACGAAGTTCTACACCGCGCTGTATCACGCGTCGCTGCACCCGAACGTGTTCAACGACGTGAACGGCCAGTATCCGGACTTCTACGCGTCGAACGGCGCATCGGCCGCGCCGACCCGTCAGGTCGAGAAAGGCCGCACGATGTACGCGAACTTCTCCGGCTGGGACATCGACCGCTCGTTCATGCAGCTTCAGGCATTGCTCGATCCGGTGCGGACCAGCGACATCGTGCAGTCGCTCGTGCTCGATGCAAAAGCGTGCGGCGCGTTCCCGCGCTGGGCGTACTTCAATACCGAGACAGCCGTGATGCCCGGCGATGCGGGCTCGATCATCGTCGCGAACGCGCATGCGTTCGGCGCGACGAACTTCGACACGCAGGCCGCGCTGTCGATCATGAAGCGCAGCACGACACCGGGCGCCGCATGCGCCGGCACGCCGGTGATGGGCAGCCGCGCGGATTACGACCGGCTCGGCTACGTGCCGTCGTCGGGCCCGGGCGACAACCAGACGGCGTCGAACACGCTCGAATATGCGGTGCGCGACTTCGCGGTGTCGCGCTTCGCGACGGCGCTCGGCGATACGGCGACGGCCGGCACGCTGCTGAAGTCGAGCGGCAACTGGCAGAACCTGTTCGACAGGAACGCGATCCAGCCGAAGGCGGCGGCGGGCGCGTGGGTCACCGACGGCACCGGCTTCATGGAAGGCAACTCGGAGCAGTACACGTGGTACGTGCCGCACGATCTCGGCGGCGTGATCGCGCAGGCCGGCGGCGCCGCACCGGTCGTCAAGCGGCTCGACGCGTTCTTCACGCACCTGAACATCGGCACCGTGCAGCCGTATTTCTACGTCGGCAACGAAGTGACGATGGCCGTGCCGTGGGTCTATGCATGGGCGGGCGCGCCGTCGCATACGCAGCGTGTGCTGCACGCGTCGCTCGCGAACGAGTTCGGCACCGGTGCGGCCGGGCTGCCCGGCAACGACGATCTCGGCGCGATCTCGGGCTGGTACGTGTGGGCCGCGCTCGGTCTCTACCCGGTCGTGCCGGGCGTGAGCGGCGTCGCGCTGTCGAGCCCGCAGTTCGAGAAGATCGTCGTGCGCGTCGGGCAGCAGGACGGCAGCTACCGCCTGCTGCACATCGTCGCGCCGGGGGCGGGTTCGGGCGATGCCGCGTCGTTCTACGTGAAGTCGCTGAAGCTGAACGGCGCACCTTACCCGACCGCGTGGCTGCCGTTCGAGCACATCGCGAAGGGCGGAAAGCTGTCGTATTCGATGACGGCCGACGCGAGCACGGCGACGTGGGGCACCGACGCATCCGCGATGCCGTCGTTCCCGCAGGCGGCCGGCGCGCCGTAACGGTCGAGAAGATCAACGAGCGGTTCTTGCCGACAGGATCGACGCAGAGAGAGAGAGGGAGGGACGAACGGATGAAGCTACGTCATGTGGTGGGTATCGGATGCCTTGCCGTGTTGTCGGGGTGCGGGGGCGATCAGGCTTCGACGGATGCGAGCGTGCTCGCGCAGATGTCGAACGCGCAGGGCAACCGGAACGACCAGGGCGATCAGAACGACCAGGGCGAGAGCGGCGGCGCGGGCAAGCGATCGCTGCTGCGCAGCGTCGATCCGATGATCGGCACCGCGAACCTCGACATCAACGCGGACTGGGGCAGCGGCGTGCGCGGCCACGGCCACGTGTATCCGGGCGCGACCGTGCCGTTCGGCATGGTGCAGCTCGGGCCGGACACGACCGGCGGCGCCCACACGCTGCCGTGGAACTGGGATCGCACGTCCGGCTATCAGTACGACGATCCGCTCATCACCGGCTTCACGCACACGCACCTGTCGGGAACCGGTATCGGCTCGGGCGGCGAAGTGCGGTTCCTACCGACGCTGGCGCCGGTCGACACCGCGACGCTGGCCAAGGTGGCCGCCGATGCGTCGATCACGTACAACGCGTCGTTCAGCCACGACGACGAAACCGCGAGCCCCGGCTACTACCGCGTGAAGATGGCGCCGGTCGGCAGCGGCAACACGCCGTGGAACGTGAAGGGCGCGAAGATTCTCGCGGAGATGACGGCCACCGCGCACGCGGGCGTGCATCGCTACACGTATTTCCCGAGCGCGGCTGCGCAGAAGCGCAGCATGATCGTCAGCATCGACAACCCGATCGGCGGCTCGACTGCGAGCGGCAAGATCCAGGTCATCGACGCGCAGACGATCGCCGGCTGGGAGATCACGAACAACTGGGCGAACAACAAGCCGACGTATTTCGTCGCGCGTTTCTCGAAGCCGTTCGATACGAAACACGTCGCGTTCAGCGCCGACGGCTTCAAGGCCTACCTGACGTTCGCCGACGGTAACGACAGCGGCGCGGTTACGGTGAAGGTCGGCATCTCGCCGTCGAGCATCGCGGATGCACAGGCCAATCTCGCCGCGGAAGTCGGGGCGAAGTCGTTCGACCAGGTGCGCGGCGCGGCCGAACGCGTGTGGGCCGACGCGCTCGGACGGATCAGGATCAAGGGCGGCAGCGCCGACCAGCGGACGATGTTCTATACGTCGCTGTATCGCACGATGCTCGCGCCGACCGTCTACAACAACGCGGACGGCAGCTACGTCGGCACCGATTCGACCAACGACGGCACGACGTCGCCGCCGACGACGAGCAAGCACGCGAATCCGGGCTTCGACTATTCGTCGACGTTCTCGCTGTGGGACACCTTCCGTGCCGAGTCGCCGTTGATGACGCTGGTGCAGCCCGAGCGCGTCGACGGCTGGGTCAAGTCGCTGCTCACGCAGTTCAGGCAGAACGGCAAGGGCGAGCTGCCGGTGTGGCCGCTCGCGCAAACGGAAACCTTCACGATGGCCGGCCACCCGTCGATCCCGTTGATCGCCGATGCGTACCTGAAGCACCTGACGAGCGCGGGCATCGACGACATCTGGACCGCGTTGACCACCACGCAGGGCGCGAGCGCGCACGGTTTCGACCAGTACCGCCAGCGCGGCTACGTGGTCGCGGGCGACAACGCATCGGTGTCGACGACGCAGGACTATGCGTTCGACGACTGGGCGACGGCCGCGGTCGGCAAGGCGGCGGGCAAGAGCACGGCCGACTACCGGCCCTACCTGCAGCGCAGCCAGAATTACCGGAACGTGTTCAACCCGACGCTGAACAACGGCTGGAAGTTCTCGCAGCCGAAGGATGCGCAGGGCAACTGGGTGGCGGGCTTCGACCCGACGGCGGCGGAGAAGACGGACTTCTCCGAATCGAATGCGTGGATCGATACGTGGAACATCTTCCACGACTTCCCGGGGCTCGTTGCGTTGCTCGGCGGGAAAAGCCAGTTCATCGCGCAGCTCGATCGCACGTTCGATCCGGCGAACCTGCTGACCTTCCTCGGCAACCAGGGCTTTCCGGACCTGACCGGCCGCAGCGGCCAGTTCTTCGCCGGGAACGAGCCGGCGAACCATCTGCCGTACCTGTACGACGTCGCGGGCATGCCGTCGAAGACACAGGACCGCGTGCGCACGGTGATGGACGACATGTACTCGCTGACGCTGACGGCCGGCGATCGCGCGCTGCTGAGCGGCGACAGCCTGAAGGCCGCGCTGGCCGACCCACGCCGCGTGCGCGATTCGGCCATTCCCGGCAATGACGACTGCGGGCAGCTGTCCGCGTGGTACGTGCTGTCCGCGCTCGGCATCTATTCGCTGAATCCGGTGGGCGGCGTGTTCTACCTTGGCACGCCGCTGTTCGAGGAAGCGACGATCGACATCCCGGTTGCATCGGGCGGCGGGGACGGCGGTGCGTTGAAGTTCGGCAAGTCGCGGCGCTTCACCGTGACGGCGCACACGGCCGGCGGCGGCGCGCCGTCGTCGGTCAATCGCTATGTGCAGTCGGTGAGCCTGAACGGCGTGCCGCTGCATCGGCCGTACATCACGTACGACGAGATGAAGGCCGGCGGCACGCTCGATTTCGTGATGGGGGCGACGCCGAACGATGGTTGGGTCAGCCAGTGGAACGGTCAGGATCCGAACAGCGCGCTCGCACCTTCGCTGGCGTTGGCAGGGAAGTAGCAGCAGGCAACAGCAAGCGGCCCGCCGCGACGCGGGCCGAATGGCTTCATCCGGCGGCGCCGGTTCCGAGCGGATCGGCATCCTTGTGGCCGTCTTATCTGGCCGTGTGGGGCAGTTGCCGGATCGTCACCGGGCCGCTGAGCGACTGCTGGGGCAGCAATGGGCTGATCGTCGCCGGGATGCGGGTGCGGGCGGCAAGGCGTGCGCCGACCGCGCTGACGGGGCGGTTGCGCTGGCGGCTGATGGCTGATGGCTGATGGCTGGCGGCTCGTGGCGAGCGTGTTGCCCGGTCTCGGCACGGCGATGGTCTGTCCGGGCCTGATTGCCGCCGTGTCCGATGCGTCCGATGCGGCCGAGCCCGGCAGGCGGGCGCGCTCGCTCGCCGAGCGTGTACCGGTTCTGATGCGATCTCGGCTGTGCAATCCGCGCGTTGCCGGCCGGCTGGATGGCCGGCCGATTCGGCTTCGCCGGAGCGACCCTCGTGGTGGCCGCGGTGACTTTCGCGTCTGGGAGACGTCGTCGCGCTTATGATGCGGGAACGCCACTGACAGGGTTCCCCGACATGGACGCGCCGCTTCCGCCGATTTCTGCCCCGATTCCCGAAACGGAACCTGAAACCGAAACCCTCGCCGAGCCGCGCGCGTCGCGGCTGCATCGGCCGGTCGCGCTCGTCACCGGATCGACGTCGGGAATCGGCGCGGCGATCGCGCGCCGCCTGGCGGCGGACGGTTATGCGGTGATCCTGCATTCGCGCAGTTCGGCCGACGTGGGGCGCGCAATGGCGCGCGAACTCGGCGCGGCCTACGTGCAGGCCGATCTCGCCGACGATGCCGAACGCGTGCGGCTGATCCGCGACGCACTGGCCGTGCACGGGCGGCTCGACGTCCTCGTCAACAATGCGGGCGTCAGCCGCGTGATTCCGCATGACGACCTTGCCGCGGCGACGCCCGACGTGTGGCGCGAGATGCACGAGATCAACGTGATCGCGCCATTCCGGCTCGTCGCCGAAGCGGAGGCCGCGCTGCGCGAGGCGGCGTCGCACGGGCGGGCCGGGTGCGTCGTGAACGTCAGTTCGCATGCGGGCGTGCGGCCGAAGGGCGCGTCGATTCCCTATGCGGCGGCGAAGGCGGCGCTCAATCACACGACGCGGCTGCTCGCGCGCACGCTCGCGCCGGCGATTCGCGTCAATGCGGTCGCGCCGGGGCTCGTCGATACGCCGCTCACGGCCGACTGGACGGACGCGCAGCAGCTCTGGCGCGAGCGCGCGCCGATGCGGCGGGCGGCGGCGCCGGATGACATCGCGCAGACGGTCGCGATGCTCGTCGCGTCCGATTACGTGACGGGCGAGATCGTGATGCTCGACGGGGGGATGAACCTGACGTGATGCGGTGATGCGGTGATGCGGTGATGCAGTGATGCAAGTGATGTGGGGATACAGCGCCGCGGTGTTGTGGCGATGCGGTGATGTCGTGATGCAATGTCGCGGCCGGACAGCCGCGCGCGAGAATCATGCACGCGATTGCCGCGACCGCGTTTCTGCCCGCGTACGCGGATCAGCCGAGTCGCGACCGCAGTTGCGCGAGCGCCTGGTCGTGCGTGCGCTCGAACTTCAGCGGCGTGACGGCGACATACCCTTCGCCGAGTGCGACCGTTTCCGAATCCGGGTCGTCCTCGCGCGGCGCGCGGGCCAGCTTCAGCCAGTGATAGTCGATCTCGCGCGGATCGCGGCCCGACACGATCTCGACGCCCTGCAGCGTACCGGCCCCCTGGTTCGTCACCTTCAGGCCGCGCACGTCGTCGGCCGGCCGTGCCGGGAAATTCACGTTGAGGCACGCGTCGCTGTCCCAGCCGGCGGCGACGAGCCGGCGAATGACGTCCGGCGCGAGCGCAAGCGCGGTGCCCCACGGCACCGCATTGCGATCGGTGAAGGCCTGGCTCAGCGCGATGGCCGGCACGCCGACCAGCATGCTCGTCATCGCGGCGCCGACCGTGCCGGAGAACACCGTTTCGGTGCCGAGGTTCGCGCCGCGATTCACGCCGGACAACACGACGTCGGGCCGCGCATCCTTCATCAGGTGGCTGATCGCGATCGCGACGCAATCACCGGGCGTGCCGCGCACCGCGAAGCGGCGCTCGCCCTTGCGATGCACGCGCAGCGGTTCGTGCAGGCTCAGCGAATGCGACGTGCCGCTCTGGTCTTCCGCCGGCGCGACGATCCACACTTCGCGCGCCAGTTGCGTGGCGACCTGTTCGAGCACTTCAAGGCCGGGGGCGTCGAATCCGTCGTCGTTGGTGAGCAGGACACGATCGAACAGCGGGCGGGTTTCTTGCATCGGGACGATCCTCGCAGGTAGGCAATGAGGGGAGAGGGCATCGCGGGTACACCCGCAAGGCTAGCATCCCGTCGCGACGCCTGCCGTGCCACGCGGTGCCTTGCACCGTGCGCGCATGCGAAAACGGGCGCATCGTGCGCCCGTTCTCGGGTTCGACAGACCGGCCATACGGCGGGTCGGGGCCGCGTTACCCGCGCTACCCGCGTTTATCCGAGCAGGTACCGCAGCAGGCCGGCCGACACGACGCCGACGATGACTGTCGGCAGGATCGACAGGCGTGTCGCCGCAATCAGCGTAATGGCCAGCGCGAGCAGGTCGGCCGGGCGCGTCGACACGAAGGCCGGCGCGATCACCGAGATCAGCACGCAGCCGGGCACGTTCTCCATCACCGATGCCATGCGCGGGCTCAGCGTGCGATTGCGCAGCAGCACGTAGCCGAGGATGCGCGACAGGTAAGTCGTCGACGCCATCAGCACGATCGTCGCGACCGTGCTGACATCCGGGAAATCAGGCATCGCGCGGCTCCCACAGCAGCGCGGCGATCAGCCCCGCGCAGGCGCCGGCCGCAACGTACCACGCGCCGGGCACGGCCAGGTGCGTGGCCGCCGCGACGACGAGGCTCACGAACCACGGGCGGCTCGCGCGCATTCCTTTCCACATCCCGCGCAGCAGCACCAGGAAGACGGCCGTGAACGCCATGTCGAAGCCGTACTGCTCGACGTTGCCGATCGTCGGGCCGACCGCCGCGCCGAGCGTGGTCATCGAGATCCACGTCAGGTAGAGCCCCACGCAGATGCCCGCGTAATAGGGCACGCTGATGTGCGTGGCCGAGCGCGCCCGGGCGTCGGCGAGCGACATCGCCCAGCTTTCGTCGCACATGAAGAACAGGGCGAAGAACGCGCGGCGGCGGGGCAGGCGGCGGATATACGGCTCGAATGCAGCGCCCATCAGGATGTGGCGCGAATTCACGAGGAACGACATCGCGACGATCAGCGCGATGTGCGGCGGCGACGTCCACAGATGGATCGCCGCGAATTCCGAGCCGCCGCCGAAGTTCATGCCGGTCATCATCGGCACTTCGAACAGGCTCAGCCCTTTCTGCGCGGCCTGCGCGCCCAGCACCAGCGCGAACGGCACGAAACCCAGCATGACGGGCAGCGCCGCGCGCAATCCGCGACCCATCTCGGCGACATAGGCGGGCTTGTCGCGAAGCCCTGACGACGTTGAAACGCTACTGCTCATTACTCCTCCTTCGGGGGAGGAATTGTCTGCTTTTTTGACTCGAATCGGGTTGCGTTGTGGCCATGATTTTCGGAGAATTTGGCATCGAACGAAGGATTTGGGAATTTCTTGGAATCGGATGCCAAATGAAACTTGACGCCATCGACCGCCGGATCCTGAGCGCGCTCCAGCGCGACGGCCGCATGCAGAACGTGGAGCTCGCGCACGAGGTCGGACTGTCGCCGTCGCCGTGCCTGCGGCGCGTGCGGCTCCTCGAGGAAGCCGGCGTGATCGAGAAATACGTGGCCGTGCTGAATCCCGCGAAAGTCGGCAAGGGCCTGACGATCTTCACGCGCGTGTGGCTGAAGGGGCAGGACGCGGAATCGGTGAACCGCTTCGCCGACGCCGTCCAGCAGATGCCGGAAGTCGTCGAATGCCACCTGATGGCGGGCGACTGCGATTTCCTGCTGCGCGTCGTCGCGGCCGATATCGACGACTACCGGCGCTTCCAGATGGAAACCCTCACGCGCATCCCGGGCGTGCTGAGCGTGAAGACGGACATTCCGATGCAGAAGGTCAAGCTGACGTCGGCGCTGCCGACGTAACGCGACGCGGGCGCGGCGACTCACGACGACGGGTCGACGAACGGTCACGGCTCGGTGACAATCGCCCGATAGACTGACGCATCGCGCCGCTTCGGGCATGTCGCCCGTGTTGTCGCGCGACGTTCGATGCGCAAGCAACTAACGGTCAATGTCGACGCAAATGGGCGGGCGGCGCTGCGCGCCGGGACATGCGCCGGCGCGGATGCGTTTCTTCTTGTCGGGCCATTCATGCAGCCAATCAACAATCCGTGGAATTCGCTGGAAATCGTCAAGCTCGTGCTGGGCGTGCTGACGCCGTTGTCGGTCGCGTGTCTCGGCTGGCTCGTCGCGCGCCGGCTGAAGCGCCTTGAACTGGTGCAATGGACCAACCAGCGATTGATCGAGAAGCGGCTCGCGTTGTACGACGCGGTCGCGCCGCAGCTCAATGCGCTGCTGTGCTTCTACACGTGGATCGGCTACTGGAAGGACATCTCGCCGGACGACGTGATCCGCGCGAAGCGCGAGCTCGACCGTACGTTCCACATCTACCGCTACCTGTTCGACGACGACGTGTACGACGCGTATCACACGTATATCCACGCGCTGTTCGACATGCATACGGGCCCGGGCCGCGATGCGCGGATCCGCTCGCTGATCCAGGCGCCCGATGGGGACCGCAGCGTGCACGGCTCGTATGAGTGGAAACCAGCGTGGTCCGACCGTTTCGCGACGGCGAATGTCGTGCCGAGGGACGACGTGCTGCGCCACTACACGCAGTTGATGGAACGGCTGCGCGTGGCGCTGGGCGCGACGCGCTGAAGGCAGCCGCGCCCGCGCGCTGATTCACGCCGGTATCGAAATCCGCCACCGGGCGGCGCGAATACCTGGCCTCGCACACGAAGCGGATGCGGAGCCCGGCCGCGGCTGACATGCTCGCGCCATCATCACTCGCGCGAGGTCAGTATGGTTGTCGACACCGGCTGCCAGCCGCTCATGATCCGCTCGCCCGGAGCGGACTGGCGGCGTTTCTTCTCCGTCGGCGCTTCCCGTCGCAATGAACGGCCGTTGCCGGCCGAGCCGGAGATCGGCGACATCGTCTTCATCCGCGTGACCGTGCGGCCGTTTCTCGAAGTGGCGAACGCGACGCGTTCATGGACGAATCACGTGGGCATTGTCGTCGGCGAGCGCGACGGGGAACCGCTCGTTGCCGAGAGCACGTTCCCGCTATCGCGCGTGACGACGATGTCGCGATTTCTTGCGCGCTCCGATCGCGGCGCGTGCGTGATCGCGCGGCTGAAGCAGCCGCTCGATGCAGAGCAGCGGCGGCGGCTCGTCGACGCGGCGATGCGCCGGACCGGTGTGGTGTACGACACGGGTTTCAATCTCGCGTCGCGCCGGCAGTTCTGCTCGCGGTTCGTGCGCGAAGTCGTACGCGATGCGACGCAGATCGTGCTCGGCGACGTCGAGACCTTTGACACGTTGCTGCGCCGGAATCTCGATCATCCGCTCGGTTTCTGGAGGATCTGGTATCTCGGCCGGATTCCGTGGCGGCGTCGCACGGTGACGCCGGCGAGCTTGCTCGGGAGCGACGCGTTGCGGGTGGTGGCGGATACGCGCGGGTGTGTCGAGAACGGGCCTGAACGTGGCCGTTCGGGTGACACCTGAATCGGGCGGCGGCTGCGACTACTGCCGCCCCGCCACCGCAAGCCGTGCGGCCAATCCGACGAACACCGACCCAAGCAGATACTGAGGCAACTTCGACGGCCGGCGGCGCGCGCCGATCCGCTGGCTCAGCCGGCTCGCGGAAAGAATGACCGCGCCGTTCACGGCGAGTCCGATCAGGTTCAGCACCGTCGCGAGCACGAGAATCTGCACGGCGATCGAACCGTGCTCGGGGTGCACGAACTGCGGAAACAGCGCGAGCACGAACAGCGCCATCTTCGGGTTCAGCAGGTTCGTCGTCAGGCCCTGGCGGAAGATCGTCGCGGTCGAGTGGCGGCGTGGCGACGCGACGGGCGACAGCGCGGTCGCATCCGAACGGAACGTCTTCCATGCGAGATACAGCAAATACGCGGCGCCTGCGAAGCGCACGGCGTCATACGCGATCGGCACTGCGACGAAGAGCTGCGACAAGCCCAGCGCGGCCGCGAGTGCGTGGCAGTAGGTGCCGGCCTGAATGCCCGCGAGCGTGGCGAACCCCGCGCGCCGCCCCTGGCTCACGCTGCGCGACGCGATCAGCAGCATGTCGGGGCCGGGCGTGGCGGTCAGCGCGAGACATGCGCCGGAGAACAGCGCGAGCGTGGATAGGTCGATCATGGAAGTCCTTTTGTGCCGGGGAGGCGTGAAAGGGAGGTCAGTTTAAGAGGGGGGGCGGTGCGGGTCAATCGCCCGAAAGGCCGATGATTCGATGTGCCGACGCAGCCGCCCGGCAACGGATTTGCTCCGATTTCGATGCAACGATGCAGGTATCCCGCGCCGTCTCGCGTGAATCAGACACACGCACCGACGCACCGCTCCGTGACGTTTACTGCTTTCGGCACGCCACCTGATAATCGATCACGGTATTCGCCGACGGCGTGTCCGGCTCGCCGCCGGCCGTCGTCACGCCGAGCACGCCGGCCGCGCTCCGGTATCGCAGCGCGCAATACCCCATGCCGGTGCCCGAGCACGCTTCGGCTTCGATGATCCCGTGCTTCGCGAGCGTCGCCGCGCCGTCCAGCGGGTCCGGCTTCTCGTGCGGCCGCAGCGGCTGCCAGCCGTGCGAGATCAGGATCTTGCGCGCCTTGTCGAGTGGTTTGCCGTACACATTGGGCACGACCGCACGGCCGTGACAATAAGTGCGCTCCGCGGCGACCGCGGTCAGCCGCAAGCCGCCATGCTCTTCGCGCAGCTCGCCGACGGGCGCCGACGGACCATCGCCGCCCCAGACGAGCAGCGCACCGCTTTCCAGCGACTCGACCGAGCCGAGTTGCCAGCCGGCCGCGCGTGCCGTGTAGCCGAGCGCGACGAGCGTCGTGCCGTCGAAGACGCCGATGTTTGCGTTGCGCGCAAAACAGATCGCGCTCGTCCCAGGCTTGAACCCGCTCGCGAACGTGACGACCGTGTAGCGGCCGAGCGGCGCTTCCGACGTCACGATCCAGCCGAGCCTCGCGACGTCGCGGCCGGCCGCGGTGGTGGTCTTCGCACGATATCGCGCGCAAAACGCATCGAGCGTGCCGTTCTCCGGCGAGTGCGGCAGCGCGCCAAGCGGCACTAGCGACGCGCCGACGATATCGGAGGCCGTCCGCAGCGTCTCGGCCGACGCAGCGCCGCCGAGCGCCACGCATGCAAATGCCGCGATCGATGCGACGTGGCGGGCAAATAGCTGGACAGTCATGCGAGGCATGTGGATGGTCTCCAGGAAAGAACAGGCAACCGCGATGATCGCGGGTTTCCGCGCCGGTGTCACGATGGGGCACGCGTACGCCCGGTTCGGTGGCGCGCGATGCGCGAGACGGCGACGTCAGTGCGCCGATCTGTCCTGATGCAGCACCTTCTCGAACAGCGCCTGCGCGCGTTCGGCGGGCATCTCGTTGTGGAGGTCAATCGACAGCGGATGATCGGTCGTGTCGAGTTCGACGAGCGGACGTTGGCCGGCGGGGCACGTGTGCGCGTGCGGCTCCACGGGTTATGAGGTAGCCGGGATTCCTGGAGGGGCCAGTTGTTGTTGTTTGCTGTTGCGCCGTGTATCGAGCGGTGCTGCGAAGCGCAAGCCACACCCAGGCCGTTTGCGGCATGAACGGGCGTTGAGCTGACTGGCCGTGCAGAGGGCGCGATGAGCGAACCGGCAGGCGGGATGCGATCGAACGCTCGCTTCGAGCGATCCTGCCCAGTCAGGTGCCATGCACCATGCACGCCGTTCGCTGCCTTCCCGCTATTGATAGCTCATCGTGAACGTCGCAACCGCATTTGCCGTCCCGCCCTTCAACGTGCCGGTCTGGATATAGCGCGCGGTCAACGGAATCGTGAATACCCCCTGTCCTTGCGGAATGTTTCCGGCTTTCCACTGATTGGGGTTCGACGGGGCGCTGGAATCCGGACCAAAATTCAGCGGAGACCCGTTTCTCAGAATCTGGACTGCGACACCCGATGCCTCGGAGTTCGGTGTGAGCGACAGCCGATTCGAGCGGTTGCCTGAATTGGAGTTGTCGGTCAGCGTCACGTATGCGTTGGTCGATGTGCCTAGGTCACCGCCCGTGCAATTCAACTGAATGCTGAAGTCGCGCTCGGGAGTAGTGCTACCGACGCCGCTGAAGTCTTTCGACGAAAAGTCGTTGCCGGTCGGACTCATCTTGACGGCGATCTGCTTGGTCGCGACTGAACAGGTCGGCACCTTCGGCTTGATCTCGATCCCGCCCTGGATGCGGATCGACCTGTATTGAATCGTTCCATTCACATAACTTCCAGCGAGTTCGCCCTTCAACGTTCCCGCTGCAGTGATCGGGCCGACCTTGACGAATTCGATGATCAAGGATGAGGTGCTTATATTGATCATCGATGTACCCCAGTTGACAGTGAATGGGAGCCAATTTTTGTTATTCGAAAAGCGAATGCGCACCCCAACACCAGGAATGGTAGTCGGATAAGTGTTATATACGGGTTCTGCTGTTCCGAATAATCGTCCGTGGAGTATGGTATCGGCGATCTGGCTACAAGAAAGAGTATTGCTTAGTCCCGATGCGGAGACTGTTCTCGAATCGAGTACGGTGCCGATTGGAACCGATGGATTGAATTCGGGGGTGGAGTAACCGTTAACGTAGTACATAGCGATATTACCCGCGAGAGATGTTCCGTTCCCCCACTCGCAATCCGAGGCCGACATGGCAAGGGCCGGCGAGACCGCAGCGCCAAACAAAATGACAGAGAAGATCGTGTTGCGCATTCGTATACCTTTCAAGTGTTCGTTGTCGTGTGCGCCGGGCTTGCAGGATGTACCGAGCATCTGTGCACGATCACCGCTTCGCGTTACCGGCCGGCCATGCGGCAGCTCATCGCAACACGCTCGTACATGAGCGCCTTGTTCTGCTGCGGCAGCGCGTAATTGCCTTCACACGAGCCTTCGCTCCAGCGAATCGACAGGCGCCCCTGATCCTTCACGCCGAAAACGAGCACGCGCGATGCGTTGTCGACCATGCCGAGCACCTTGTCGTTCTGGTCGTAAGCGGTTGCGCCGAGCGGCACCTTCTTGCCGTCGGTCGTCGTCACGTCGAACTGGATGCGGCGGCCCGTTTCCGCGGCGAAGCGTGCTTTCACGATTGCGCCGCGCGTCGGTACGATCGTTTTTGCGTTCTCGGTGATCTCGGTGTCGTTGCCGAGGCTTTCCGTGTCGATGTTGAGCCAGTTGTACCGGTACGGCTGCGCGTAAGGCAGCACCGCATAACCGCGACGATCGGTGCTGACCGTCGACGACGAAGCGAAGCGTGCGCCCTTCACGCCGGGCACCTCGACGATCGCGAACGTCTCGCCGACCGGCTGGCCGAGCGTGACGCCGCCGCGATGCGCGACGATCGACCCGGTTGCGCCGACGTCGACGTGCTTGCCGTGGCCGGACTGGGTGTAGTTCGACGTCAGTTTCGCCATCGGCGTATCCCAGCCGAGACCCACGCCGCCGGAGCCGCCGTTGCCCTTCTGGTAGTCGCCCTGTACCGAATAGTTGACCGTGTTCCTGTCGTTCAGGAAGCCCGATACGCCTGCCTGGACGCTCACGTCGCCGCGCGTCGACGCCGTGACGTTCGAGTACGCGCGATGCGCGCGTGCGCTGCTGCCGAACGGAATGCTGACCGTCGCCGAAATCTGGTTGTCGGTGCGCCCGAACGGCCCCGTGTCCTGCGTGCGCGCGAGCGCGACGCTGTAGCTGAGGTTCTTCAGCGAGCCGCTGTAGCCGAGCTGGATGTTGCGGCTCGTGCCGCCGCGGTTCCAGTAGCTCGTTTCGCCGACGCTCGCATAGACCGACCCGTTGCGACCGAGCGACTGGTTGATGTTCAGGTCGACACGGCTCTTCTGGCGTCGCACGCCGTCGCCTTGCCGGTTGCTCATGTCGTCGACGTGCTGGCTCAGCGTACGGAAGCCGTCGGTCGAATACCGATAGCCGACCATCGTGAACGTGGTGTCGGTGGCCGCCAGCGTCTTCGAGTACAGGAACCGGAAGCTCTGCCCGTTCGCTTTTCGGCCCGGCGCGTTCGACTGGCTATGCGTGATGTCGAACGAAATGCCGCCGAGCCGCGAGTTGAAGCCGACGCCGAGCGCGATCGCGGCATAGTTCTGCGCGCCGATCAGGCCACCGTAGCCGGTGAAGTTGTCGGACAGGCCATACACCACCGTGCCCTGCGCGAACTTCGGGCGGACTTCGCCGACCCCGCGATACTGCCCTGCGGAAAACGAATAGCGAACCGAGCCGCGCCGGATCATCACGGGCAGGAACGAATAGGGCTGCGTATAACGCCGGACGCTGCCGTCGGATTCGGTGATAGAGATTTCGAGATCGCCGTTGGAGCCGCTCGGATAGATGTCCTTCAGCTCGAATGCGCCGGGCGTGACCGTGGTCGAGTAGATCACGTAGCCGTTCTGACGCACCTCGACGACCGCGTTGGTTTGCGCGATGCCGCGCACGACCGGCGCGAAACCGACCTCGTCGTCCGGCAGCATGCCGGTGTCCGAGCCGACCTGCACGCCGACGAAGCGGAAACTGTCGAAGATTTCGCTGGCCGAATACAGTTCGCCTGCCGACAGCGTGCCTCTGATACCGCGCAGGTCGCGCTGCACGTAGGTACGGTTCGACGTGAACTGCGACTTCGCGCCGCGGCGCCCGGTTAGCGCCGATTCGTTCCTGAGCCGCCAGCCGCCGACGTTGAAGCCGTTGCGCAGGCCGAGGTAATAGTAGGAGCTGTTGTAACCGGAGTCGGAGTCATGGCTGAAATTGGCCTGATAGTTGCTGTAGGCCGCTACTACGCCGTCGTCCCACTTCGACGGATCCACGTAGCCGCGCGACCGGCCCGGCACGTAGGCCTGCGGCATGCTGATGTTCAGCGACAACGTGCCGACGTCGAAATCCGCCGACGCGCCGTCGACGATCTCCGCGAGATTCAGCACCGCGTCGTCTTGCAGGCCGGCCGGAATCCTGTTTTCCCGCTCGAGCCGCTGCGAGTCCACGCCGAGCGCCTTGAGCAGGCCGAGTGTGATGACGGGCTTGACCTCGCCGCCGTTCGCCTGAAAGACGATCGATTCGCGCTTGCCGGGCTGCTGGTTCAGCGACACGTCGACGTCGTACGTGCCGGGCGGTACGGAACTACCCTGTTCGAGGTATTTGAGCTCGACAGGTGCGTCCCCTTTCTTGAGGAAGAGTTCGTTGAACTCTGCCGCCTGAACGGTCGTTGCCGCAACGAGACTTCCCAGCGCCACCAGACAGGTAGCTCCCTGGCATGCCGCTACCCGCAAATCGATTTTCTTTTCAGTGGTATCCATGCCTTGACCTTGATCGCGTGCCGTTCCTACCTGCCCTGATTTCAGGAATGCGCGCCTCCAGTAAATTAGTAATGCGAATTTCTATCGAGCGACTCGAAGCTGAAGCTGACGGAATGCGTTGTCAGTTGGAGACTGTTGCGTTGTTCTCTTCGGTCGCGCCGAAGTCGTTGATCGACTCGAAGTTGACCTTGGCGCCTGGTGCAAGCGATTGGCCGTTGTAGTTCTTGACGCTGAGTTGACGGGTCGACTGCGGCGGAATCATTTCCGTATTGATCGAATGCGTTTGCGCGCCGCTATTGAGCGTTGCCCTGACCAGCGATACGTAATATGGGGAGGCGTTGACGACCTCCATGCCGTACTTGCCACCCGCCGCGCGCCAGCGCCATTGCAGTTGCTTGGCGGCATCCTCGGGCTTGCTGGCGAGGTTGGCCGGCCGATAGAACAGCTTGATGCGCTGGCGCACCGCGACTTGCAGCGTGTTATCGCCATCCGATTTCTGCGGAATTTCCTGCACGCTGAGCCAGAACACGGATTCGCGGTCAGTCGGCAAACCCTGGCCGGCGTAGAAGATCCGAAGCGTTTGCTGCTTTTCGGCGCCAAGGCGACTCAGCGAAGGCGTAATCGCGAACGGCAGATCGCTTTTCTGGTCGTCCGATTCCAGCCATGACTGAATCATCACGTCTTGCTTCGACGGGTTCCTGACGAGAACGGACGCTTCCTTGCTCTGCGCCGTGTAAACGACGCGCGTGCCATTCAACGAGATGCCGGCGAACGATGCGCCGGAATAGGGTAATAGCGAGCTGGCCGCGACCAGCCCGGCAATGAGTGATCGTTTCATGATGGAATTGAAAAGTGAGAAGGGCGACGGGACCGTGACCCGGCGCGTCGCCCGAAGAGGTGCTTACTCGTAGGTCAGCGTGAACGGCAGCGTGCCGTTTGCCACACCGGCCTTGATTGCTGCGCCGTTCGCGACATAGCCGGCACGCAGATTCAGCGCGGCGGTGTAGGTCGGCGCGTCGTCCGGGCCGCCCTTCACGAGCGGGGCGTCGAACGTTTCGTTGGCAGCCAGGTTCAGCAACTTGTTGTTGCTGTCGTACAGACCGATGCCGACGCCTTCCGCGTCACCCGAGACTTTCAGCAGCTTGTTGTTCTTGCCGTCGAGGCCCGTACCCGTGGCCGGATCGAACTTCATCTTGACCGTGGTCAGGCCGGTGCCGGTGTTGCCGCAGTCGAGGTTCAGGTTGATCTGCGTGCCTGCAGCGACGCCGCCGCCAACGGTGTTGCCGATCGAATCCGCGCTCACCGTGCCGAGGTTGACTGCGATGCTCTGACCGCCGGCGCCGGGCGACACGTTGGCGCCTGCGCCGCCCGTCAGCGAGCACGATGCCGTCGTGATCGCGCCGGTGAAGTTGATGGTGCCGTCGGCGGCCATAGCCGAACCCGCTGCCGCGAACGTGGCCGCTGCCGCGGCGATAGCGAGAATATTTTTGTTGAGAGCCATGATGTTTCCGTTTCAACGTGATTTAAAGGAAGGGTGTTAACTCTTTGGAAGAGTTGGTGCAATGGTACTGTTGAGGGGGTGTTTATTTGAATTGGATGTGTCCGAAGTTGTATTGCTATTTCGTAGTACAAGTACGAAAAAAGATTTTTTGGGGTGGTTTGAGGGGGATTACTTTAATTGTCAGAAGGATTTGACATTGAGACGGTCGAATGCCGGAGATGGCAGGCAGGACGGGCAGGACGGGCAGGACGGGCAGGACGGGCGGGCGATCGGTGGCGACGTATTCCGGAATATATGACTGGCTTGAATTCGTCGATGGAGTTTTCCGAAATTTATGTCGGGCGAAGAGGAAAAATCATCTTTCTCAGACTTTTTACTTGTTTTTATAAAGCCCTATTCAAGTGGGCGGTGTTTTTTTTGTCCGTGAATTCGAGATGGACGCGATCTGGTTGCGTATCCGGTTGAATGAGATACTCGCGAATCCCGCCTCGATCGATTTGACGCGTACAACGCATCCTCGCCGGCGGACGCGTCGACGCGTGCGTGTGGCATCTGCAATCCGCGGCGTTGAGCTGCCTCGGGCAGAGGCGACACGGGATCAAGAATTTCTTGATGGTGACGTTGGCGCGACCTCAGCACGGGGCGCCACCTCCGGTCATGCACAACCCGGGGAGCACTGCCCGGCTAGCCCCGTGCGCTTCCTCGTGGCCGTGATCTCGTTGCTCGTGCCGCCAGTCCGGAACCGTATGGATCAAATCGACGGCTACGCGCTCGTCGTTTCGGAAGCAATGGTGTTGACGACCTGCGATCCGGGGCCACGGATATTTCGCTTGGGCGACCACGCTATTTCTGCGACGAGCAGGAAGACTGGCCATCACCCATCTGTACCTTGCCTGGTAGAGGCTCGGCGGCAGCATCTCGCGATGCCGGGACGGCATGCGGCTTCAGCGGCAGGCGCTATGTGATGTGTTGCAAGGAATTTGCCGCCCAAGAGGGATGGCGGGGCGATTCGGCGCCGGTATCGCGAGCGATCTTCTCGGGAGACTGAATCGGAGTAGCGATTCGCGATGACGATGACCCGTGCGCAGCGCCGTTATTGCATGTGCAAATGCGAGCGCGTGCGTGCGTCGAGACATGGGTGGGATTGCGCCTTTCATCGAGCATGCCGACAAGCAGCAGGCCGTGGCATGTGCTCGACGAAAGAGATGTGTCCTTGGCGACATCAGCGCGGCAAGCCGGCAAGACGGGGCGCGACGGCGCTACAGCCGGAACGACGATGCCGCACGCACCTCCGTCGGTCGACGAGATGCAGGAACGTACCGCGCCTTGATGCCCGGTATCGTCGCTCCGCCGCTTGCTCAGCCCTTCGCGATGACGTCGATGCGCAGCGCTTCGCCGCCGTCGACGATCGCCAGCAGACGATCGACGTTCGGGTGCGCGCCCGGGCGGTTGCGTGCGTCGGCCGTATGTTCGGCGAACACGGCGAGGCCGTGCTCGGCCGCTTTCGCGTCGAGCGTGCCGAATGCCTGCTGCAGATAGTTGTACACGGCGAGCGAACCCTGTTTGCCGGGCTGGTTCTCGATGGTCGCGACCACGTCGCCGTTCGCGTCGACGAGATCGATGCGCGCGATGCCGTCGATGGCCGGCAATTGCGCGAGGTTGTCCTTGAATACAGGGGTCGGTTGAATCACTGAAAACACTCCGTCGGTTTGATCGTGGAAAGGTGGCGGCCTGTATGTTATCTGATTCGCCGCGATGCACTTTTCGACGCAACCGGGCGATCTGCACGGAGTCTGATTGTCCGATCGTAGGCGCGCGCGGCGGCCGATTGCGGGCACGCGGGAATGCTCCGCGACGTGCAGTCGGCCGGTTTGCCATGCCTGCTTCTCGTGCCGCCGCCGCTTCAGCGTGACAGTCGCGATCGCAATTTCAAGACATGCCGGTCGTCAATTGTTGCCATCAAGACAACACGGTGAACGCGTTGGCGACGCTACTGACGTCGGGAATCCAAATCTACAATTTGTTTGAGCGCGGGTTGTACAACGCTTGTTGCATGTTCCAACCCGACGTATCTGCCGCAACGAAACCGGCAACCCGTCCGCTTCGTCCAGCTGGATCGTTCTTGCCTGCTGCGGAAACGCCGTTCTTTTCAACGGAGCAACCATGACATTCAATTTCTTGCCGCGATCGACCCTCTGCTCCGCGATGCTCTTGTCGATCGTGCCGACCATCGCTGTCGCGGGAACGTTCTCCGTCAAAGTCGATGACCTGAACCATGGCCGGTTCGAGAACGAACAGGTCTACGGCGGATTTGGCTGCCACGGCGGAAACGTCTCGCCACGCATTTCGTGGTCCCATCTTCCTCACGGAACGAAGAGCGTCGTCGTGACCATTCACGACCCCGATGCCCCGACGGGCGGACTGGGCTGGATGCATTGGGGCGTCGTCAATATTCCGGCATCCGACACGTCGATCGAAAAGGGCGCCTCCGGCGATCCGAAGCGGATGCCTGCGGGGGCCATCGAAACGCTGACCGACTTCGGCGCGGCGAAATACGGCGGGCCTTGCCCGCCTCAGGGGGAGTCGCACCGATACATCGTTACGGCATCGGCGCTCTCTGTTCCGAGTATCGACGTGAACGCCACGTCGAGCCCGGCCCTCGTGGCATATCAGATGCACGGAAAAGTGATTGCCCGGGCTCGCTACGTTGCGATGTATCACCGGGCGGCAGAGTGAGCGTCCTGGCGGGAGGTCATCGCGGCGACCTCCCGTCGTCGACACTCAGGTTCACGCCGTTGACGAAACGCCCGTCGCTGCTGACGAGAAACAGTGCGGCGCGAGCCGGTGACCTGCGGCCGAATTCTATGACCGGTAAGGCGGTGAGTCTCGCGTCGATCGTATCCCCTGGGGTTTGCTTGCGACTAGCCCGGACCATCGCTGGCGGCAGCGAGAAGCGGAACGACCAGATCGCTGATCGGCGTCGGAATGCCGTGCGTTCGTCCGTAGCGCTGCACGACGCCGTTCCGGCAGTCCCATTCGAGCGGATGGTTGCTTTGTCGGTCGGCAAGGATGGACGTACCTAAATCGGGCGGAAAGCCATGCAATCCATCGACGATTTCCTGCGGCACTTCATCGCCCAGCTTCGCGCCCTCCGCCCGCGCGACCTCGAGACATTCCCGCAAGTAGGCGAGCGACAGTTCGGTGATGTCGCTTCGCGCGTACATGCCGGCGCGGCGACCGGTCAGCACCATGAGTCCCGCCACTGCGTTCTGCAAGAGCTTGCGCCAGGCGAGCGAGATGAAATCCTCCGCCACCTCCGGCGCGCAGCGCGTGCCGTGCAAAGCGGAGACCACCACGTTGCTCGCCGGCGTATCGGGCAGGGTGAGCCGAGGCTTGCCCCGCAGCCACACCGATGCGCCCGATTCGCGCTGCGCCGGAAACCAGACGACCGAAGGCACGACCGTGGCGCCGGACGCATACGGTGCGAACGCGGCTTTTTGCTCGACGCCGTTTTGCAGCACGCAGACGACGGTATTCGCATCGCATAGCGCGGAGACCCAGGGTGCTGCACTCGCTATCTGCGTCGACTTGACCGCAACGAACACGAGATCGAACTTTTCCTCGACCGCGTGCGGATCGGTCAGTACGGGCCCGGGCACGACGATCTCGCCGCCGTCGAAGCGCAGCTTCAACTGTTCGTGCGCCGAGCGGCCGCAAATCACCGGCGTGCGGCCGGCTTCATGAAGGGCCGCGGCGACGGTCGTTCCGATTGCGCCCGGACCGACGAGGGCGACGGTCGGGTAGTCAGCGTTCGTCATGGTGTTCATCCTGTTCAGTCATCCGCCAGATGCGGGCGCAGTGCGAGGGCGAGCGGAAAAATCGCGAGGGCGGTCAGCGCGGTCGCATACGTGGCGCCATGCACACCGATCCTGTCGCCCAGGAAACCGTAGAGAACAGGCGATATCGCGCCGGATGCGATCGTCCCTGTGTAGAAAATCGCGAATGCGCGCTCGGTGCGCTCGGGTGCGGACATCTCCGGAACGGTTCCGTACAGCACCGACGAAGTGCCGTTGAGCATCATACCCAGAATCGGCAGCAGCACCATGGCAAGTGCCAAAGGGAGATACATCACCGCGACGATGCACACGGCTGTACCACCCTCCGTGAGCAGCACCGTCCTGACCATACCCAGACGCGCGCCCAGCCAGCCACACATGAATTTGCCGGCCGCACCGCCTGTGAAAACGAGTGCAAGCGCCGTTCCCAGCAGTTGCGGCGAGACACCTTTTGCCTTGAGCAGGAAAGGCAGAAATGTCAGCAGTCCCATGCGTACCGCCGTATCGAGCACGCCGATGGAAAACAGGGTGGGGAATCCGCTTCCCCCAGTGCCGCTGCGTTGAGCGGACGCTTGTTCTTTGATCGCCGTCTTGCCGGCGCCACGCGGCACGGCGGGAAACCAGAGCGCGATGACGGCGGCCACGACGCAGCCCAATCCGGCGACGATCCATAGCGCGTGACGCCACGGCATCATGGTCACGAGCAGCGAAATGGCGGCCGGCAGTGCGGATTTCCCCAGATCGCCGGCAAAGTTGTAGATGCTCAGCGGGCCTCTCGCGTCGCGTCCGTAGAGGCGGGAGACGGCGCCCGATGCGATCGGATGCTGCGTGCTGGATCCGCCGCCCGAAATCGCCAGCGCCACGCCCAGACCGAGCAGGCCACCCGACAGGCCCGCGAGCGCATAACCGAGCGCGGCGAGCAGTGTGCCGAATGCGAGGGTCGTGCCGCTGCCCAGGTGTTGCGCGAGGCGCCCCGCGGACAACTGCAGCGTCGCCATCGTGCCGGCATAGATGCCGCGCAGGATGGCCAGGGCCGCAAAGTCGAGCCCGAATTCCGACTGCCACACGGGTAGCAGCGCGTAGATCATGTCCGTATAGCCATCGTGCATTGCGTGCGCAATGCAGGACAGCCACAGCACGCGCCGTCGGGGTGGCGCAGTCTCCCGCGTCGCGGGAGGGGAAAAAACCGGCAGGCGCATCGTCATTTGCTCCGTGCGAGCGGTCGGTGGAAGCCGCTCGTGGCATCGTTTTCACGCTCGATGTGTCAATTTTATGGGTGACGCAGCGGCCATTTCAATTGAACTAAAATCGCGTCAACGGAGAGAAAAAGTCACGTCATGAACGACAACCAGGACACGGCGAAGCATCGGGGCGAGTTGCCTCCGCTCAATGCGCTGCGCGCTTTCGATGCGGTCGCGCGGCACGGCAGCTTCGCGGGGGCGGCGGTGGAACTGCATGTCACCCACTGGGCCGTAGGCAAGCAGATCCGGCTGCTGGAGGACTGGTTCGGCCTGCCGTTGTTCGACCGTCGTCCGCGCGGTGTCGTGCTGACCGACGAAGGGGCCGCGCTGCTGCATGACGTCAGCCACGTGTTCGAGCGCCTCGGTACCGCGGTGGGGCGGCTGCGCCACGACACGTTCAAGCACCGGATATCGGGCGTCGTGCGGGTGAATGTGCCGATGAGCTTTGCGCTGTGCTGGCTGCTGCCGCGGCTCGCCGATTTCCATTCGCGCTACCCCGACATCGACGTGAGGGTGTCGACGACATCGCGCAAGTTGCGCTATGTCGCCGACGCTTTCGATATCGGTGTTCGTTCCGGTCCCGAGCAGGGCGCGAGCGTCGTATCGCGCCCGTTGATGCCCGACCTGCGCGTGCCGGCCTGCAATCCCGCATTGCTGCGCCGGCATCCGATACAGAGCGTGGCCGACCTGCGCCATCACACCCTGCTGCATTCGGCCACGACGCGCTCCGCCTGGTCGCACTGGTTGCAGGAAGCGGGGGCTTCCGATCTGCGCGCCGCGCGTCATGTCGAATTCGATCATGTGAATCTTCAGCTCGGCGCGGCCATCGAGGGGCTCGGCGTGGCCCTGGCATCACTGCCGCTGATCGGGCGCGATCTCGCCGAGGGGCGCCTCGTGTGTCCGATCGCGTCGCCCGTATGGCGTGCTGACGACTACATGCTGGTGACGAACGCCGATCGTACCGACGATGCCGCGGTGTCCGCGTTCGAGCAATGGATGGAACGCATGGCGGGCCGCGAGGCGGGATAGGCTCGCGGTGTCGATCCGCGCGATCGGCACGGCGATGCACAGGGCCGGCAGTACGAGGCGGTGCGGGGTCGGCGCAGCCGCATCGATACCGCCGGTGGAGACACGACGACGCGCCGGGTTTACTGCCATTGTGCCGGGCGCTTCGTTACCTTCCGGCGCCGGTCAACATGCCTGCTTCACGCGAACGCTCGATATCGGGGCTGCGATACGCGCGCTCGGGAATCTCCGCGAGCCGCGACGCATGCACCTGCCGCGGCTCCAGCCCGTAGAACTTCTGGAAGCTCATGATCAGCGGCGACCATTTGTCCGGATCGATGCGGTCTGCGTGGCCTTCCATCAGCAGGTCGGGATGCACGTGCACACGCTGGATGCGCAACTCGAACACGCGGATGTGGCCGCGCAGGTCCGGCGCCTCGTCGCCGATCCCGTGCGTGGCCGCGACGACCGCTTCCATGTGCACCGGGCATTCGAGCGCGCGCGGCGGCGCGACGGTTTGCGACGCGGTTGCGGTGAGCCCGGCCGTGCCGAACTTGTCGGGCTCGAATACGTAGCCTCTCGCGCGCTTCCCGTCGGGCACCGGATGCGTGCCCGTCATGCGCGCGATCCGGTCGACCGCGTCCGCCTGCGCCGACGACGGCAGATTCAGCACGCATTCGCCGGTGCGCAGCAGGTTGCGGGTGGTCTGCGAGCTGGCGGCGATGCCGATCACGCCGCGCCAGCCGAGCCAGAACGCGGACGAGATCGGCGCGAGATTGGGCGTGCCGTTTTCGTTCAGCGTGCTGACCAGCACGACGGGCGTGCCGAAATAGAGGATGTTCGGTTCGGTGACGCAATGCGGCGCATTCATGGCGGGTGCCCTCGGTGACGAATCAGTCCGCATGCTGATCCTGTCGCGGCGGCACGGCGCTCCGAATCTTGTCGTGTCATTCCGGAGGGGCGCAGGCGGCGTGGGCGCCGCAATGGGCAGGCCGGCATCACGCGCGCTTTTCCGCTAGAGTAGGAAATCGCAGGCCGCGACCGCCGCACCACGCACGCGGGCGCGGCCACGTTCCGCCAACGCACACGAGGGCCTGATGGATACCGAGCAACGCTACACCGCCAATGCACCGACGCGCGCGGAAGTCGACGCACTGGGCGGCGCCACCGTCATCGAATTCGGCGCGAACTGGTGCGGGATCTGCGCAGGCGCGCAGCCCGCGATCACTGCGTCGTTCTCCGCGCATCCTGCGGTGCGGCACCTGAAGATCGAGGATGGCCCGGGCCGCCCGCTCGGCCGCTCGTTCGGCGTCAAGCTGTGGCCGACGCTGGTGTTCCTGCGCGACGGTGTCGAGGTCGCGCGCGTCGTGCGTCCGGCCGACGCGAAGCAGATCGAAGCCGACGGCTTCGCCGCGCTCGCCTGAGGTCGCCGAGATGCAACAGGCCCTCACGCACATCGGCGTCGACACGCGCGGCAGCGGCCTCGTCGAATTCACGCCGCAGGTGCGCGCATTCGTCGACCAGCAGGCGATCCGCACCGGCCTGCTCACGGTGTTCTGCCGCCATACGTCGGCGTCGCTGCTGATCCAGGAGAATGCGGATCCATCGGTACAGCGCGATCTCGAACGCTACTTCGCGACGCTCGCACTGGAGGACGCCACGCGCTACGAGCACGACACCGAAGGGCCCGACGACATGCCCGCGCATCTGCGCACGGCGCTCACGCAGGTACAGCTGTCGATCCCGGTCGAGCACGGGCGCATGGTGCTCGGCACGTGGCAGGGCATTTACCTGTTCGAGCATCGCCGCGCCGCGCACCGGCGCGACATCGTGCTGCATCTGATCGGCGAATGAGTCTCGACGGGTGACGTCACGCGCGGCTCGCAATACGGTGCCGGTGCGCACACGGCATCGCGAGCTTACGCGAGCAGTTTGTCGACGAGCGCACCGAGTTCTCGCAGGTGGACGGGCTTCGGCAGGAATGCGTCGAATACCCGCTTGTTTTCGCCCAGCGCAGCCGATTCATATGCACTGACGCCGAGGATCGCCGGATGCCGGCCGTCGTCGTCGGGTTGCGCCACCGCGCGCATGCGCCGTGCGACGTCGAAACCGCTCAGGTCCGGAAGCTCGAGATCGAGCACGACGATGTCGTAGCGGCTCGCACCGAAGCGCGCGACGCCTTCCTGCCCGGTGCTGCACAGATCGACGTCGATGCCGAGCGCCGACAGCATCGCGCCGAGCGTTTCGCGTGCGTTGTCGTCGTCGTCGACCACCAGCGCGCGCCGGTCGCGGTACGCGGCCGCGTGCGGCAGCGCGGGCGCGTCGCCGGCCGCATTGCCGGCGGTGTCGATGCCGGGCACTTCGGCCGGCAGCGTCACGACGAACTCGCTGCCTTCGCCCACCGTGCTGCGCACGTCCACATGCCCACGCAGCGTCGTCACGATTTCGCGCACGACGGCGAGCCCCATGCCGATTCCGTCCACATGCAGCCCGACCGCGTCGTTCGCGCGATAGAACGGCTCGAAGATCTTCGACAGGTGCTGTTTCGCGATGCCGGCGCCCGTGTCGCGCACGGCGATCTTCAATTGCTGGCCGGCCGGCGCGTCGGCGAGCGTGATCGACACGTCGATCGATCCGCCGAGCGTGTACTTGACCGAGTTCTCGATCAGGTTCGACAGCACCTGACGCAGCAGCTTGCGATCGGAACGGATCGCAAGCTGCTGCGGCTCGACTCGCTGCGTGACCGTGATCCGCCTGGCCGCGATCTTCTCGCGCAGCGGGTCGAGCACCTCGGCGAGCAGCGACGCGATGCCGACGGTTTCCCGCTCGGTGAGGCGCTTCGTCGAGCGCAGCTTGATGTAGTCGGTCAGGTCCTTGACGAGCGCCTCGAGGGACAGCGCGGAATTCTGCAGCCGCCGGATCGTCTTCAGGTTCGCGTCCGACTGCGGGCGCGCGAGCAGGATCTCGACCGATCCGCAGATCGCCTGCAGCGGCGTGCGCAACTCGTGGCTGACCATCCCGAGGAATGCGTTCTTCGCCTCGATCATTTCGAACGCGCGATCGGACGCCTTGCGTTCCGCGTCGAGCGCTGCGTCCTGCCGTTCGAGCAGGTCGTCACGCGTGCGCATCGTATAGAACAGCAGCAGGAACAGCGCGCAGAGGATCACGCCGAGCACGATGCCGAGGATCAGGATCGCGCGCTGCTTTTCCTTCAGCTGATGGAACGTGAAGTCGCGCTGCGCCATCTCGATCGCGCGGAAATAGTTCGCGAGGCCGTTGACCTTCGGCCAGTACGCATTCACGTCGTCGATCACCTGCCGTGCGCGCTTCGGCGAATCGCGCAACGGTGGTACGTCGCGCTTCAGGCGCGTCATGAATTCGCCGAGCGCGTCGATCTCGTTGCGCGCGCGCGGGATGCGCAGCCAGTATTGGGACACTTCCGACGGCCGCTGCAGAAAGCCGAACGACACCGACAGGCTGTCGAGCTGCATCTGGACGTGATTGAAGTCGTCGTCCTCGTGCGTCGCGTAGAGGATCAGTTGCCGGTCGAACCGCGTATAGACGTTCCGGTATTGCGCGGCGGTCCAGAACACGCCTTCGCGGGGCCCTTCGAGTACGCCCTCGTTGACCGAGGTGGCGAGGAGGTCCCACAGCAGGAACGCCCACGCGGCGAACCCCATGATCCACAGCGAGCCGAGGACCAGGATGATTTTTCTATTTTTCCATCGCCCGCGTTTCATTTCACCGTCAGGCCGATGATCTGCCACGCGAACTTGGCTTCGCCGAGCGGCGTCTTCAGTTCGTCGGGATACTGGTCGCGCGGGTACATGATCCACAGCGGGCCATAGTTGTCGTTGTCGAGCACCTTGCCGTTCATCGTCCGCGCGAGGATCACGCCGTAGCGATCGGCGTCGGACACGGGAATCGTGAACGTGTACTCGTCGATGCAGCGGAACTCGATCTGCGTGCCGTGCGCGCCGACGGTCTTCAGGATGTCGGACAGGCGCGGGCCGGTGAAGGTCGCCTTCGGCGTCCAGCTCGTCGACGTGACGATCGTGTGCTGGGGCAGCGCCATCAGCGCCTGCTCGGAGAAGACGTAGGCCGTCTTGCCCGGCTGGTTGTGCCTGTCGATCTTGCCGTCGACGGTGAACGTGAACGACGAGGCGGCCCACGCCGCGGCGGCCATGCCGAGCAGGCAGGCCGTCAGCAGGCTCTTGGTCCAGATGGTCGGAATTCGCATGTCATTCCCTCGGTCTTGTCGCGTGGTGTGGCGGCTTGTGTTTCCGGTCTCAGTTCGCGGCGGCCGCGGCCGGCAGCGTGATCTTCAGTTCGCGCGCCACTTCGGCGAACAGGATCGGCAGGCGCACCGGCTTTTCCTCGCAGCGCGCGTTGTAGTGCGACACGATGTGCGCGATTTCGTCTTCGCTCGCTTCACCGGTCGAGATCTTGCCGGTCAGCAGGAAGATCGGCGCGCCGCTGTTCTCGCTCGAGCGGATGCCGCGCACGAGTTCGGCGGCGGTCTGGTCGCCGAGCATCCAGTCGAGGATGTAACCGTCGAAATCCTCTACCTCGAGTGCCTTGCGGAACGATGCGCCGTCGAAGTACGGGATCGCGTTCACGCCTTTTTCGATGAAATATTCACATACGGTTTCGGCGACGTCCTGCGAATCGTCGACCACGGCGATCCGCGCCGCATACACGTTCGGCTGGGACGAGCGCAGCTCGATCACGTCGACCGGATACGTGCGGCCCTCGCGCGCGTGCTGACGCTCGGTGATGAGCCACTCGCCCTGCCATTGCAGCGCGACGAAGTCCGTCTCGATCTGGCTGCTGGCCTTGGTCGAGATCGCGGCGCGGCAGCGAAAGCGCCGCGACTCGATTACGAGCGTCGCGTCGATCATCTCGGCGGCGGCCGGCTGCGTGCCCTTGTCGTCGAGCAGGATCGCGGGCGGCACGCCGAAATGCGTCGCGATGTCCTGCAACTGCGACAGGTTCCACGGGATCAGGCCCTTCATCTTGCGGGTGACGACAGAGAAGCTGAGGCCGAGCACGTTCGCGATCGTCGTGTTGTGACTTCGCGGCGGAATGCCGTTCCGGTTCAGTAGGTCGCGCACCTTGTTGGCGGTGATCAGATCGACGTTGGCCTGCTCGCTGTTGGACATCTCGATGGGGTCTCCAGGGGTTTTGGCGAGGGAGAGCATATCAAAACTGACGTGACACGCAAACTTTGAAAAAGCGAATCACCTTGACATGCTGTTTTTCTCCATTATTATTGCTCACCACGTCACCTTTGTTTGTCGCGTCATGTTTGGAGATCGCAGCCGGCGGGAGCCGGTACAACGAAAAGCGACAACAATGAAGCGGTGACTGAACGATTCGAAGAGAGAACCTGAGAGAGCCTTGGGGTGCGTGTCGGCGTCGACGGATTGTATCCGTTGCGCCGCGCGCCGCCGGGTGCGAGCTCACGGGGGTGAAAGGCTCGAAGAATTGCGGCGCCAATAAAACTTGAGGAAAGTACCAATGTTCCGCCGTCTACTCGCACCGGGGCTGCTGTTGCTGTTGGCCGCGTGCGCGCAGGATCCGTCCGTCACCGGCAACACGGTGCGGATCTGCGACGACACGGGTTGTTCTTACCGCCCGAAAGATCAGGTCTCCTATCAGAAAAAGGACGATTCGGAAGACCGGGAAGATCCGCGCATCGCCGCGCTGAAGCAAACCGCGAAGACCCAGCCGAAGGCCGCGTACGACCTCGGCCTGCGCTACTTCCGCGGCGACGGCGTGCGCCAGGACAGCTACCAGGCCCTCAAGTGGATGCGCGAGGCCGCCGAGCGCGGCGACCTGCAGGCGCAGAAGGCGCTCGGCAGTTTCTACCTGTTCGGCCTCGAGGAAATGGGCTCCGACGCGCGCGAAGCGGAGAAGTGGCTGTCGATCGCGGCCGGCCGCGGCGACAAGGAGTCGAAGAAGCTGCTCGACCTTGCACGCAAGGCCAAGAAGGAAGACGAAGAAGACTGGAAATGGCGCACGCAGTGGCGTGACGTCTATTACGGCTACTGGTACTCGGGCTATCCGTACTACGGCGTCTGGCAGCAGACGTACTGGTACTACTGACCGGGCCTGAAGCAACGGGGGCAGCAGCGGGGAGACCACCATCGCGCGCCAGCCGGGGGGCTTATCGAAGTTCGCACGAACACATAAGCCGAACAACGACTCTAATCGATCGACAACGACATGAAGACCAACCTTTCCCAACGTCTCACTCAAGGTGCGCTGGTCGCAGCGCTTTGCGCGTCCGTGGCGGGCTGCGGCGGCATGGTGACGCCCGGCGGTCAGAACGCGGGCGTGACCGGTGCCGCCGCGGGCGGCACGAGCGCCGGCGCCGATACGGGGCTGCAGCGCTGCGCGTCGCCGCTCGGCACGATCGCGGTCGACGACGGCCGCAATGCCGACTGGTGGGGCCCGTTCGGCAGCGCGACCAAGATGACGACGATCGACCCGCTGCTGCGCCTGGCCGTCCAGCAGTCGAACTGCTTCGTGATCACGTCGATCGGCAACCAGAAGAGCGACGCGCGCCTGTCGCGCATCACGCAGCTGCAGCGCAACTCGGGCGAATACCGCGCGGGCTCGAAGCAGCAGAAGGGCCAGCGTGTCGCGGCCGACTACTACATGGAACCGCAGATCGTCATCAACGATTCGCCGATCGGCGGCATCGGCAGCATGATCGGCGGGCTGATCGGCAACAGCGCGGTGGCGGCTGTGGCCGGCCACCTGCAGACGAAGGCATCGGTCGTCACGCTGACGCTGTTCGACGTGCGCTCGGCCGTGCAGATCGCGGCATCGGAAGGCAGCTCGACGGCGACCAACTACGGTGCCGCGCTGGGCGGCTTCGGCGGCGGCGTGGGCGGTGCGCTCGCGGGCTTCTCGTCGACGCCGGAAGGCAAGGCGACGGTCGTCGCGTTCATCGACGCGTACAACAAGATGGTCGTCGCACTGCGCAGCTACAAGGCGCAGGACGTCAAGGGCGGCCTCGGCCGCGGCGGCCAGCTGCAGGTCAACTGACGTTGACGGGCCCGCGGCGCGCCGCGGGCCGATTTCCGATTCGAGACTGTCCGTACGCGTGGCGTGATTCCGCGCGTACCGGCTTCGCTCATCTTTTTTGCTTCGAGGTGACCCCGATGAAAGCCGCTGCATTGATCGCATTGACCTGTCTGGCGCTGACCGCTTGCGGCGGCGACGACAATTCCTCGCCCGCCGCGTCCGGCGGATCGGGGACGAGCAACAACGGCGGCACCGGCGGCACTGGCGGCACAGGCGGTAGTGGAAGCGGCGGCAACGGCGGCAGCGGTGGCTCGGGCAGTTCGGGCGGTTCGGGCGGCGGCACGATGACGTGGCGCTACGACGCGCAGCCGACCGCGGCGGATCAGGCGAGTTTCCTGACGCTCCTCAACAGTGAAGGCGCAAAGGGCTACCGCTATCTGGGCGACTATTACTACAACGCATCCAGCGGCGGTTCGCGCTCGATCTTCGTGAACGACGGCACCGCGCAGACCTACACGTACCAGTTGCAATCCACGCCGGGCGACTGGACGACGTTCCTCAACCAGGCCAACACGCAGGGCACGAACGGCTATCGCTACGAAGGGCCGCTCACGTACGGCTACCTGTATCGCAAGGATGGCGGTTCGTCGGCCACCTACACGTACACGACGACCGGCCTGCCTGCCGACCCGAACGCGTTCCTCACGCAGGCGAACGGCCAGGGCCAGTCGGGCTACTGGTTCCTGGGCCCGATGGTGATCGGCTCGGTACAGGCGAACGTGTACATGAAGAACAATGCGTCGGGCGCGACCTACACGTACGACGCCCTCGCGCCGACGACGAACGTCAGCGACTTCATCGCGCAGGCCAACAGCGAAGGCGCGAAGGGTTATCGCGCGAAGGGCGGGATGCTGTTCGGCAGCACGATCTCGTGGGTCTACGTGAAGGACCAGACGCAATCGCCGACCTTCACCTACCAGTCGGCCGCGATCCAGTCGACCGGCGCGAGCTTCGTGCAGCAGGCGAACGGTTTCGGTGCGCAAGGCTCCGCTTACCTGAGCGATATCGCGCTCGGCACCACGCCGCCGATCGTGACGGCATCGTTCTATTTCAAGCCGACGAACTGCACGGGCTTCCTGTGCACGACGCTCAATCCGCTCACGCAGAACTGAGCGGGCGCTGCCGGCACAACGGCGGTGCGCGGGCGATCCTGCCGGGTCGTTCCGCGCGGGTCGAATCGGGTGCCTCGGTGCGTCGCGAGATTCGTTGACGCATCTTTTGCCGCCGGCTTGCCGGCGGTATTTCATTTCAGGCGTGCCTCCCGCGATTCGATGAAGCAACCTATCCGGACGGACAGGTGCGCGACACACGATTCCGCCGTCGAGTTTCGTTCAAGTTCAAAACAATCATTCAAACAAATAGGACGTGTACTAAAAGGATAATGCACGCCTGATTTTCGCAGTGTCGTTTGGCATGATCGGGACATCGCTATCCCGATTGTTTCCATCGTGACGTCCATCCGCAGGGGATCTGCTGCAGGTCCGCGCCCAGGGCTCCGTCACGCCGAGTCATGTCATACAGCACGCTTCAGTCCATTCGCCGCTACCAGAGCATTTCGATGTTCGGGGGCGGCATCGTCGTCACGATCCTGATCCTGATCGCCTGCGGGCTCGGGATCACGTCGATCGTCTACGGCTATCTGGACGGCGAGCGGCGCAATTTCCTGAACGGTGTCGAGGAAGCCTCGGACGAGATACAGGTGGCCGAGACGTCGTTCCGCAACGGCGTCACGAATACGCAACTCATCTGGCGAGAGATCGGCGCGGCGCCGGCCGACGTCGTGCACACGTTCTTCGCCGACGGCCAGCAGCTTGCGATCAAGCCGTATCCGTCGCTCGTGGTCGGCGTGCCGGGGCAAACGGCGCAGCGCGACGAGGTCGCGCGCTATCTCGCGTTGTCGTTCCTGCTGTCGCGTATCTGCGCGGCGAGTTCGCTCAATCGCGGGCGCACGCTCGAGGGTTACCACTACAGCACGCGCACGGGCGTCTTCGGCCTCGTGCCGCACCTGACGCGCGACAATCCCGCGCTGGCGTCGGCCGGCGCACGTGCGCACGTGCTCGATGCGTTGCGCGTCGATTTCGACGGCTCGCCGCCGGCCTCGAACGACGGTCGGCCGAATGTCCGCTGGCTGCCGCCCTACGTCAACCCCGTCACCGGGCAGGTGCGCATCCGCGTTGCCGCCGAGGCGCGCGCCGCCGGCCAGCCGTTCGCGGTGCTGGTCACCGAATACGCACCCGAATACCTGCTGTCATGGCTGCCCGGGCGGGCCCTGGCCGGCACGTTCTTCGTCACGTCGGCGGACAACCGGCTGATCGCGATCGATCCCGACGTCGAACGCACGAACGCACTCACCGAGCGCTTGTTGAACCTCGATGTCGCGCATCGTGGCGCCGTGTCCGCCGAGCCGCTCTTTCGCGACGGCGCGATCGTGTTCAGCAGCAAGCTCGCGGCAACCGGCTGGACGATCGCCTATGCGCTGTCGTGGGGCGACGTGGTGGCCGGCATCGGCGTGCAGGCCGGCGCGCTCGCGGCGTCGACCCTCGTTGCGATCGTCGTGATGTGGTTGCTGCTCGTGCGCTTTCACCGGCGCGTGCTTGTGCCTGTGTATGCACGCTCGGCCCGCGTGTTCGACAGCGAGGCGCTGTGCCGCAGCGTGATCGCGATGGCGCCGGTCGGCATCGGCCTCGTGTCGCTGTCCGACCGGCGCGTGATGCTCGCGAGCGACGCGCTCACGCAGATGCTGCTGCCGCATGAAGGCGATCACCATGCGCTGTCCGCGCAGGTACTCGAGAAGTACGACGCGTTCGTCGCGAACGGCGGGGCAGGCCGGACGATGACGACCGAACTCATGCTCGACGCACGCGGCGATGCGCCGCTGCACCTGGAGGTCATCGCGCACAGCGCACGTTATCAGGGCGAGGACGTGCTGATTGCGACGTTCGCCGACACGAGCGCGCAGCGCCGCCTCGTTCGTCAGCTCGAGGAAGCCGTGCGCGCGGCCGATTCGGCGAATGCGGCCAAGTCGTCGTTTCTCGCCGCGACGAGCCATGAGATCCGCACACCGCTCAACGTGATCCTCGGCAACCTCGAGCTGCTCGAGCGCACGGCGCTCGACGCATCGCAGCAGAGCCGCGTGCGGACGTTGCGCGCGTCGGCCGAAGGGCTGCTCGCGATCGTCAGCGACGTGCTCGATTTCTCGAAGATCGAAGCTGGCGCGATGTCGGTCGAGTCGATCGAGTTCGACGTGATCGCGGTGATCGAACGCGAGCTCGCGGCCTTCGCACCGGTCGCAAAGGCAAAAGGGTTGCCGCTGTTCGCCGATATCGATGCGAGCGGCGCGCAGCGGATGCGTGGTGATCCGACGCGGCTCGCACAGGTGGTCGGCAACCTGTTGAGCAACGCGATCAAGTTCACGAGCGACGGGCGTATCGTCGCGCGCGTGGCGGTCGGGCGGAGTGCGCGTGGTGCGCCCGAGATCGCGATCGGCATCGAGGATACCGGCATCGGGATCGACTTCGCGCAGCAGAACAGGCTGTTCAAGCCGTTCTCGCAGGTCGACGCATCGATCACGCGGCGCTACGGCGGCACGGGGCTCGGGCTCGCGCTGTGCGATCGGCTGGTCGCAGCGATGGGCGGCACGATTTCGGTCGACAGCGCGCCGCGCGTCGGCAGCCTGTTTACCGTGCGCTTGCCGCTGCGCGCGGGCATTGCGCCGAAATCCCCGGCCGGCGCGGGCGCCGGCCAGACGCTGATCGTCGTGTCGCCGGAGGACGCGTGGCGTGCGTTTGCATTTCCCCATCTGCGGGCATGGGGTTTCGACGTCGCGATGCATCCGAGTCCGATCGGGATTGCCGCCGGGTGCCTCGCGCGTGCACACGCGATCGTGCTCTTCGGCGATTCCGACCAGTGGCGGCGCGAGGAGCTCGACAGTCTCGGCGGGGAGACGCCGGTCGTGCTGGCTACGCCGGACGGCCCGCTGCAGCCGGATGTCGCGGGCCGGACGATCCGCGTGTCGAGTTATTCGCTGAACGGGCTGTGCATGGCGATCGCGCAGGCGCGAGTCGCTACCGCCGAGTCGCCGCGCGGGCCGGGGCGCGCGACCGATTTCTGGCAGCCGTTGTTGCCGGCTTCCAGTGCGCGTGTGCCGCGTGTGCTGGTGGCCGACGATGCGGCCGTCAACGGGTCGATTTTCCGCGAGCAGCTGGATGTGCTCGGTTGCACGGTCCGGTGCGTGTCGTCCGGCGGCGCGGCGCTCGACACGCTCGCGAACGGCACGTGGGACGTGCTGCTGCTCGGTGCCGACCTGCCCGACATGTCGGCCCGGGAACTGGCGGAAGCCGTACATGCGCGCGCCTTGCCGTGCGACATGATCATCGTGGCATCGCATCTGGCGCCCGACGATGCCCGGCGCTACGCGGCATCGAACGTCGTGTGCGTGTTGACCAAGCCGGTGACGCTGGCCGACCTGCGCCGCGGCCTCGTACGCATCGCGCGGCGGCGCGGGATCGTGCTGCCCGCGGGCGCGGCGGACGGGCGGCCTGCTTCGGGCGTAATGGCCGCTGCGGCGGCACACTGGCCGGGACGATAGAAATGGTGGCGCATCGGCGACGTAGATCGCCTGCGTCAGAACAGGGAAGGCAGACACGCCGCATTGCTTCGATGCCGCGTGAATTCGACTGAAGAAGGAAGGGTAAGGCAGTGCGCTATATGGGAAAGGTGTTCGGGCTGCTGCTTGGATTCGCGACGTTGCCGGAGAAATCCCGACGGGATTTCCTGACGAAGCTGAACGAATTCATGATGATGTCGCCGTCGCAGAAGCGGCGGGCCATCACCGAGTGGCAGCACGCCGCGGATGACAGGTCTGGTGAGCAGGACAAAACCGCGGTCAAGCATTAGGGCGCGGCTTCGGCCGCCTTGCGGGACGGGATGGATCGACGGCGTGGGGGCGCCGCCGATCGGACGTGCATGGGCGGCGGACTCTCGACGGTTCGGCCCGTAACGTCACGCCGGGCGCGTCTGCGTGCGTGATGGCATGTGCGTCGGATCGTGGCGGGTACAGGCCGCCACACCGGAGCGCAGAGCCGCCGCGGAACCCGTCTATTATCTTAAAATTACGCTGCGCACCGCCGGGTTCGCCGAACGCCGTGACGCGACCGTGTTGCGGGATCGATTCAAGTCCCGGCGCGTCGCACAACATGGCACGTCAGGCCGCGTGTATCGGGAGAAGAAGATAAATGGATGAATTTTTTGTGCGAGTGATGGTGGCGGACGATCATCCTTCGTCCGCACTCGGAATGTCGCAGGCGCTTGCTGGCAGCAGCACGATCAAGCTGCTCGGCACTGTCTCGAATTCGACCGATCTCGTGGCGATGCTCGACGAGCAGCAAAGCGACGTGCTCGTCGTCGACTACGTCATGCCCGGCGGCAAGTATGGCGACGGTCTTTCACTGCTGTCCTTCCTCCAGCGTCGCTACCCGGCACTTCGCCTCGTGACGATCACGATGATCGACAACCCGAGCGTGCTGCTCGCGATCCAGAAGCAGGGTGTCGGGTGCATCCTGAGCAAGTCCGATGCGATTTCGCATCTGGTCGGCGCGGTGCATGCGGCTTTCGTCGGTGCCAATTATCTGTCTCCGTTCGTCAAGAAGCTGCTGGAGGATTGCCAGCCATCGGCGGGTGTCCGCACGCTGACCGCCCGCGAGATCGAAGTCGTGAGGCTTTACGGGGCCGGCCTGACGGTCGGCGAGATCGCAGTCCAACTACATCGCAGCAAGCAGACGATCAGTTCGCAGAAATCGAGCGCGATGAAGAAGCTCGGTATCGTTCGCGATGCCGATCTGATTCGCTACGCGAGCGAGGGCCATCTGCCCGACTTGCCCGAGGCTGGTGCATAAACGGTGCCCGGCGGACAGTACCGAGTGACCCGGACAACGCACGACGCGGTGCCGGTGCCGAGACGACTTCGACGACACCTATGCCCACCAAACTGAAAACGCTGATCGCGCATGCCGCGGCCGCGGGCCGCAAGCCGTTCGAGCCGGGGCGCGTGCGACGCCAGCAGCAATGGTTGCTGTACGGAAGCGGTGTGGCGATCACGGTGTTCGTGCTGGTCTGCGCGGCACTGGTCGCGCAGCTCGACCTGCAGGAGTCGGTTGCGCGTGACCGTTCCGAGTTCCTGCTACGCAAGGCCGACCTGCTCGCGGAGATGGAGGTGGTCAGGGCGCTCCAGAATCGCTATGTCGAAAACCTCGAGTTGATGGCCCGGCAATTGCCGACCGCGCCGTCCGATGCACTCAAGCGGTTTGCCGACGATCGCGGCAGGCTGGCCGTTCTCGGACACACGGGACGCGTGGCGGTGGCCGCGTTCGCGGCCGATCCGTCGCCCCGGCCAGGGGGGGCCTACGCGCCGTTTCTCGCGGCGTTTCTCGAGCCGGTCGAGAAGACGGGTGTCATGCCGCCGAGGCAGCCCGGCGACCCGGGCATGGGCGGATATCTGATCGATCCGGACGGCGACTTCGTCATCGTGGCCGGGTATCCGCTGGTGAAGGCGACGCTCGCGCTGCCGGCCGGTTTCGACGTGAAGGCGTTGATCCGGCAGTTGCAGCCGCCGGCCGAGTTTGTATCGGCGGCTGCCGCGCCCGGCAATCGGCAGATTTTTCTGGACCGGCGGCAGGATCCGCTGCTCGGGCGGTCCGTGCTGCGGTTCGCGCAGGCGGTGCGGGACAGCCAGGGCAAGCCGGTCGCATGGTTTGTCGTCGTCGCGCGGCCGGAGATCGACGACATCCTGCGCGCCTCGTCCTCCGGCCATGACTATGCACTGGTCGATTCGAACACGAATGTCCTGACCGGCCGGCAGGCTGCCCCCGCGCTGACCGCCCGCGCGCTCGATTATGCGCGCGCGGCCGGTGGCGAGCGGGCCGCCGCACACCGTGTCGGCACGAGTATCGTCATCGGCGACCGCATGCCGGGGTTCCGCGAGGTGCTGACCGCGACGTATTCGTGGCGCGGCCTGTTCGACGACGTGGCCGTCCGCCTGGGTATCGCAACCGGTCTCGCGTTGCTCGCGATCGGGACGGTGTGGTTCGCGATCGTCATGTTCGACCGGCGCGCGCTGCGCCCTGCCAACCGCCGCGCGATCCGGCTGATCGAAAGCGAGGCGCTGAACCGCACGCTGATTCGCACGGCGCCGGCCGGCATCATGCTGCTGGCGCTGGCCAACGGCGACACGATGGCGCGCAACGAGGCCGCACAGGCTTATGGCGGCACCGGCATGGCGCCGTCGCTCGGCAAGCGCATCTGGCAGGCATACCGCGACAGTATCGCGGGCGGTCGGAAGCCGCGCGTCGTCACGCACGAGTTGTCGGTCGACCGCGCCGATGGCGGGGCGGCCTACCTTGCCGCGCACATCGTCCGTACCCGCTATCGCGGCGTCGATGTACTGCTCTGTACGCTGACCGACATCACCGCGCGCAAGCAGGCCGAGGACAAGCTGCGCGAGGCACGCGAAGCCGCGGACGACGCTAACAAGGCGAAGTCGACCTTCCTGGCGACGATGAGCCACGAGATTCGCACGCCGCTGAACGCGATCGTCGGCAATCTCGAATTGATGGCGCGTGCGGCATTGCCATCGACCGAACAGCGTCGGCTGCAGACGGTCATGTCGTCGTCCGACGCACTGCTGCGCGTGATCAACGACGTGCTCGACCTGTCGAAGGCCGAATCCAACCAGATGGTGCTGGAAGCCGTGCCGTTCGACCTGCGAGCCGTGCTGCTCGACGTCGCGGCGATCTTTCGTCCGCTCGCCGAAGCGAAACGGCTCGTACTCGAATGCCGTGTCGCGCCGGGGCTGGCCGACGGTTACGTCGGCGATCCGACCCGCCTGCGCCAGATCGTGTCGAACCTTGTCAGTAATGCGATCAAGTTCACCGAGCATGGCAGCGTGACGATCGACGCGCTGCCGGCCGTCGCTTCCGGCAGGCAGCACGGCGTCGAAATCTCGGTGCGCGACACGGGCATCGGCATTCCTGCGGAAGCGCTACCGGCGCTGTTCGATGTGTACGTGCAGACCGATCCGTCGATTTACCGGCGCTTCGGCGGCACGGGGCTGGGGCTGCCGCTTTGCGGACGTCTCGCGCGCCTGATGAGCGGTGCGCTGACGGTCGACAGCCAACCGGGTGCGGGGACGACCTTCACCGCATCGCTGCCGCTGGCGAGGGCGCCGTCCGGATGGCGCGTCGCGTTCGACGACGAACCCGCCACGACGCCAGCGTGGCCGACGCGCCCGGACGGCGGCGTGCCGCTGCGCGTGCTCGTCGCGGAAGATCACCCGGCGAGCCGCGTGCTGTTGCGGGATCAGCTCGATGCGCTGAGCTACGATGCGACGATCGTCACGAACGGCGTCGAGGCGATGCGTGCGTACTTTTCGCAGTCGTTCGATGTCGTGCTGACCGATCTCGGCATGCCCGAACTCGACGGCTTCGCGCTGGCGAACTTCCTGCGCGAGCAGGGGGCGACGGTACCCGTGATCGCGATGACCGCGCACGCGACCGAAGAGGACCGTCGGCGGTGCGCGCAGGTTGGCGTCGCGGAGGTCGTGCTCAAGCCGCTGTCGATCGATGCGCTCGATGCGGTGTTGCGGCGCCACGGGGGGCGCGGCGCGACGGCGTTGCACGCGGTCGATCGCGACGACCGGCAGGTGTCGCTGATGACGGAAGAGATGCGCGAACAATTGCGTGCCGCGACGCTGCGCTCGCTGGCGACGATCGACGCCGCATTGCTGCGCGGCGACGACGATTGCCTCAAGGGCGAGCTGCATTCGATGCGAGGCGGCTTCGCGCTGGCCGGCGACGCAGACGCGAGCGATGCGTGCGCGAGAGGCGAGCGTGCGCTGGCCGCGGGCGGTGTCGATGCGCTCAAGCCGGAATGGCCGGCGATGCGCGTGGAGGTGGAGGCTGCGCTGTCGAGATTGCCCGGCGACTGAACGGAACGGCGCCGTGTTTGCCGGCGCGACGGCGGGAGAGGCTTGCGACGTGGACGGCCGACGACCGCGAACGCTGCGCAGTCGTGCGCACTGGATCGTCGAGAGGTACGCGCTCGCCGGTCGATCGTATTCATGGATTGACGCGCGAACGCCATGATGGGTGCGGCGATGGTCCGACACACCGACACGCCGACACACCGACACGCCGACACACCGACACACCGACACACCGCACGCCGCCGCGCAGAACGGCACGGCGCTCGACAACCGGTTATCCGGCATGAGTGCGCCGCCGGCGGATGCCGGAGGCGGCTGCATCATTGCGTGGAATTGGCCCATCGCGCGCCGGATCGACTTCGGATACCCATCAGCCGTTGCGGAAGATCTCCGCGTAAGCACTCAACGCCGGCACCCCGCCAAGGTGCGCATACAGCACCTTCGACCCCGGCTCGAATTCCCCGCGCCGCACCTTGTCGATCATCCCGTGCATCGATTTCCCTTCATAGACGGGATCGGTCAGCATGCCTTCCAGCCGCGCACACAGACGAATCGCCTCCAGCGTGCCATCGTTCGGGAGTCCGTATTCCGGCCCGGCATAGCGCGTATCGAGCACCACGTCCTTCGTTTCGATATCGCGCCCCAGCCCGACCAGCTCGGCCGTATGCCGTGCGATCCGCGTGATCTGCTCGTGCGTGCGCTCGGGCGTCGCCGACGCGTCGATGCCGATCACGCGATCCGCGCGTCCGTCGGCCGCGAAGCCGACGACCATCCCCGCCTGCGTGCTGCCCGTGACCGAGCAGACCACGATGTAATCGAACTTGAAGCCGAGCTGCGCTTCCTGTTCCCGCACTTCTTCCGCGAAGCCCACGAACCCGAGCCCGCCGAGCGGATGCTCGGAACACCCGGCCGGTATCGGATACGGCTTGCCGCCCGCCTGCCGCACGCTTTCCATCGCTTCTTCCCAGCTGCGGCGAATGCCGATGTCGAAACCGTCGGCGACGAGCCGCACGTCGGCACCCATCATCCGCGACAGCTGGATGTTGCCGACGCGGTCGTACACGGGGTCTTCATAGTTGACCCAGTGCTCCTGCACGAGCACGCACTTCATCCCGAGATGCGCGGCGACGGCCGCGACCTGGCGCGTCTGGTTCGACTGCACGCCGCCGATCGACACGAGCGTGTCGGCACCTTGCGAGAGCGCGTCGGGAACGAGGTATTCGAGCTTGCGCGTCTTGTTGCCGCCGAATGCGAGGCCGCTGTTGCAGTCCTCGCGCTTCGCATACAGCTCGACCTTGCCGCCGAGATGCGCGCTCAGGCGCTTGAGCGGCTGGATCGGGGTCGGGCCGAACGTGAGCGGATAACGGGAGAAACGTTGCAGGTTCATCGACAAGCTCCGAGGGAAGGTGGGCAGGAAACCGGATCGGTCGGGTGCTGCTCGCACGCCGTGTCCCGATGGAAAAATGATAGGCAGGACGGCGCGAAATGAGCTTGCGAAATAAATGGTGAGGGCCTACGTTATCGATGAGATATGGATAGTCGAGATAATTTTGATTCGCAAAATGGATGGGAGGCGCAATGAAATTAGATCGCGGTAGCACATCCCCGGCCGACGCCGCGCCGGCGCTCGATCGCATCGACCGGGCGATCCTGCGGCAGTTGCAGCAGGATGCGTCGATTTCGAACGTGAGCCTTGCCGCGAAGGTGAAGCTGAGCGCGCCGGCGTGTCTGCGGCGCGTCGAGCGGTTGAAGGAGATGGGATTGATTCGCGGCATCGTCGCGTTGCTCGACCCGAAGCCGCTGGGTGCCGGGATGCTGGTCGTGATCGGCTTCGTGCTGGATCGCTCGACGCCGGAGGCGTTCGCCGAATTCGAGAAGGCCGCGCAGAAAGTGTCGGGGTGTGTCGAGTGTCACGTGGTGACGGGCGAATTCGACTACTTCATGCTGGTCCGCACGCGCGACAACGAGAGCTTCAACCGGTTGCATGCCGAACAGTTGCTGTACCTGCCCGGCGTGCGGCAGGTGCGCTCGTTCATGGTGCTCAAGGAGATTCTGTCGACGCACGCGTTGCCGGTGTAGCGCGGAGCGCCGTCGATTCCCGTTGGTGACGGATATGCCGTTTGGTCGATTGAAAACTCCCGATTGGGAGTATCAAATGGGAATGTGAATCAACCCATTTGGGAGTCGCCATGGCAGCAACCACACGTTTGCCCGACCGATTTCGACTTGCTGCTGAACCCGCTGCATGCGGATTTTGCTTCAAGTGTGAAAGTGATCGGCAAAGAAGCGTTCGTGCCGGATCCCCGCCTGTTTGGTTGACCAAAGAATTGTTTTGGTCGACGAATCGTCGTCGGCTGCTGCCCGGTCGCGTCACTCGGTCAGCGCTGCCACGGCGCGACGCCTGGAGGCGCGGTCTTGCCGAGACGCTCGCGTGCGTCTCGCACGACCGCCGCATCGAGTTCCCCGTCATCGGCCAGCGCCTTCAGCGCGGCGAGCACGATGCTCGCGCGATCGACCTCGAAGAACGCGCGCAGCGCATCGCGCGTGTCGCTGCGCCCGAACCCGTCGGTGCCGAGCGTCACGTAGCGGCGCGGCACGTAGGCGCGGATCAGCTCGGGCACCGCGCGCACGTAGTCGGTCGCGGCGACCACCGGGCCGTGCGTGCCTTCGAGCATCCGCGTGACATACGACGATGCCGGGCCGTCGCCGAGCCGTGACAGCCGTTCGGCCTCCATCCCGTCGCGCTGCAATTCGCTGAAGCTCGTGACGCTCCAGACGGCCGCATCGATCCCCCAGTCGTCCTTCAGCATCCGCTGCGCGGCGAGCACTTCGCCGAGAATCGCGCCCGCGCCGAACAACTGCACGCGCGCGGTCGCGTTCGACTCGGCCGGCAGCCGGTGCATGCCCTTCAGGATGCCTTCGCGACGCGCGGCCGGATCGTCGCCGGGCATCGACGGCTGCGCGTAGTTCTCGTTCATGACGGTCACGTAATAGAACACGTCGCGCTGCTGCTCGACCATCTCGCGCATGCCGGCATCGACGATCGTGGCGACTTCGTACGCGAACGCCGGGTCGTACGCGCGGCAGTTCGGAATCGTCGACGCCGCGAGATGGCTGCTGCCGTCCTGGTGCTGCAGGCCCTCGCCGCCGAGCGTCGTGCGGCCCGACGTCGCGCCGACGAGGAAGCCGCGCGAGCGCTGGTCGGCAGCCGCCCAGATCAGGTCGCCGATGCGCTGGAAACCGAACATCGAGTAGTAGATGTAGAACGGCAGCATCGGCAGGTCGTGCACGCTGTACGACGTCGCCGCGGCGATCCACGACGACACCGCGCCGGCTTCCGAAATCCCTTCCTCGAGAATCTGGCCGCGCGTGTCCTCGCGGTAGTAGAGCATCGAGCCGAGATCCTCGGGTTCGTAGCGCTGGCCGAGCGGCGAGTAGATGCCGACCTGCCGGAACAGGCTCGCCATGCCGAACGTGCGTGCTTCGTCGGCCACGATCGGCACGATGCGCGGGCCGAGCTCGCGATCCTTGATCAACGCGGCAAGCATGCGCACGAGTGCCATCGTCGTCGACATCTCGCGGCCGGCCGCATCCAGCGCGAACGCACCCCAGGCCGGCATCGAAGGGACGGTCAGCCCCTTCGATGCCGCCATCCGCCTTCTGGGCAGATAGCCTCCCAGGGCAGCCCGGCGGGCATGCAGGTAACGCATTTCCGGGCTGTCTTCCTCTGGCTTGTAAAACTTCAGCTGCTCGACGTCGCCGTCCGACAGCGGCAACCGGAAGCGATCGCGGAACGCCTTCAGGTCGTCGACGTCGAGTTTCTTCTGCTGGTGGGTCGTCATCCGGCCCTGGCCGGTCGAACCCATCCCGTAACCCTTCATCGTCTTCGCGAGGATCACGGTCGGCTGGCCGCGATGGGCGAGTGCGCGCGCATATGCGGCGTGCAACTTGCGTGCATCGTGGCCGCCGCGGCGCAGGCGGTCGATTTCGGCGTCGGTGAGCTGCGCGGCGAGCGCCTCGAGCGCCGGGTCGCGGCTGAAGAAGCGCGCACGGTTGTACGCGCCGTCGTTCGCGGAGAAGGTCTGGAACTGGCCGTCGACGGTATCGGCGAACGCGCGCGCGAGTGCGCCCGCGTGATCGCGTGCGAACAGCGGATCCCAGTCGGAACCCCACAGCACCTTGATCGTGTTCCAGCCGGCGCCGGCGAACAGCGCCTCGAGTTCGTCGATTACGCGGCCGTTGCCGCGCACCGGGCCGTCGAGCCGCTGCAGGTTGCAGTTGATCACGAACACGAGGTTGTCGAGCCCCTCGCGCGCGGCGAGCGACAGCGCGCCGAGCGATTCGGGCTCGTCCATCTCGCCGTCGCCGAAGAAACCCCACACGGTGCGGCCGGCGGTGTTCGCGAGCCCGCGATGCTGCAGGTAGCGCATGAAGCGCGCCTGGTAGATCGCGTTGATCGGGCCGATGCCCATCGAGCCGGTCGGGAACTGCCAGAAGTCGGGCATCAGCCACGGGTGCGGATACGAACACAGCCCGGGCCCGGCGATTTCACGGCGATAGTGCGTGAGATGGTCTTCGCCGAGAAAGCCTTCGAGATACGCACGTGCGTAGACGCCCGGCGACGAATGCGGCTGGAAGTACACGAGATCGCCGCCGGGGCCGCTTTCATGGCCCGCACCGGCCGGTGCCGCGCGGAAGAAGTGGTTGAAGCCGACTTCGAACAGGTCGGATGCCGACGCGTAGCTCGCGATGTGGCCGCCGAGCTCGCCGTACGCCCGGTTCGCGCGCACGACCATCGCGAGCGCGTTCCAGCGCAGTGCCGCGGACAGCCGTTCCTCGAGATCGGCGTCGCCCGGATAGGGCGGCTGCTCGTGCGCGGCGATCGTGTTCACGTACGGCGTGACCGGGCCGCGCGGCGCCGCGAGCCCGCGGGTGTGCGCATGCGCGGCGAGCCGGCCGAGCAGGTACTGGGCGCGCTCCTTGCCGACGTGCGCGACGACGGCGTCGAGCGCCTCCAGCCATTCGGCGGTTTCTTCAGGGTCGGCGTCGGCGTGAGCGGCGCCCGCGCGCCGCGTGGCATCGATACCGTTCGACAGGTCCGTCATCGCAGGTCTCCCGCGCGCCGGTTCGGAGCGGCGCGCATCAGTGGCAATCGGTCGGATCATGCTACCCGCCGATCCGCAAAATATGCGTCTGATTTCATTGGGATTTCGCGCGCCGATAGTGTAAATATTCCGGTTGTGGCCACTCTTCCGGAATATTTCGACCATGAGTTCAAACCCGCGGCGGCTCGACCGCATCGACATCGGCATCCTGAACCAGCTCCAGCAGAACGCGCGGATCACGAACGCGGAACTCGCGCGTGCGGTGAACCTGTCGGCCACGCCGTGCTTCAACCGCGTGCGCGCGCTGGAGAAGCTCGGGCTGTTCCGGCAGCAGGTCACGCTGCTCGACCCCGAGCCGCTCGGGCTGCGGATCAACGTGTTCATCCAGGTCAGCCTCGAGAAGCAGGTCGAGGACGCGCTGCAGCGCTTCGAGGAAGCGATCTCGCAGCGGCCCGAGGTGATGGAGTGCTACCTGATGTCGGGCGACGCCGACTACCTGCTGCGCGTCGTGATGCCCGACATGCGCACGCTCGAGCGTTTCATCATCGAGCGACTGACGACGATCCCCGGCGTATCGAACATCCGGTCGAGCTTCGCGCTGAAGCAGGTGCGCTACAAGACCGCGCTGCCGTTGCCGGCGTCCGGACTGACGCTCGTCGATCCGGACGAGGCGGCATCCGACTGGAGCTGAGCGGGGAGCCGCAGGCGCCCCTGCGCGGTTTCCGACTGCCGACTGCAATCGGAACCATGACAAAGCGCCGACGATTGCCCGACGCCGTCGAAAGGGGCGGCGTGCGGCGCGACGGATCGCTGCCGCGGCGGCGTGCAGGGCGCTTGCATCGTCACGACGCCGCGCGGCACGATCGCGTATGCTCGTCCCGTCAGCGGCAACGGCGGCTGCCGTTGCCGGATCAATCGTGTGACGACCGATCAACGAGCGAGGGCATGATGGCTAGACAGACGATGGCGGAATACCTGGCGAAGACGCTGGCGGCAGCGGGCGTCGAGCGTATCTGGGGCGTGACGGGCGACAGCCTGAACGGCCTGTCGTTCAGCTTGAGCCAGATCGGCTCGATCCGCTGGATGCATACGCGGCACGAGGAAAGCGCCGCGTTCGCGGCCGGCGCGGATGCCGCGTCGACCGGCCGGCTCGCGGTGTGCGCGGGCAGTTGCGGCCCCGGCAACCTGCACCTGATCAACGGCCTCTACGACTGCCACCGCAATCATCAGCCGGTGCTCGCGATCGCCGCGCACATCCCGTCGACCGAGATCGGCCTCGGCTACTTCCAGGAAACGCATCCGCAGGAGCTGTTTCGCGAGTGCAGCCATTTCGCGGAACTCGTGACGAACGCATCGCAGTTCCCGCGCGTGCTCGCGCGCGCGATGCGCACCGCGATCGACGAGCGCGGCGTCGCGGTGATCGTGCTGCCGGGCGACATCGCGCTGGGCGACGGCCCGGACGAAGCGCCGGCCTGGAGCGAATCGGCGCCGCCGTCGATCCTGCCGGCCGACGCCGATCTCGACCGGCTCGCGGCGCTGCTCAACGCGTCCGACGCGGTCACGCTGCTGTGCGGCAGCGGCACGCAGGGCGCGCACGACGAGGTGGTCGCGCTGGCCGACACGCTCGGCGCGCCGGTCGTGCATGCGCTGCGCGGCAAGCAGTTCGTCGAATGGGACAACCCGTTCGACGTCGGGATGACGGGGCTGATCGGCTTCAGTTCGGGCTATCACGCGATGGAATCGTGCGACACGCTGCTGATGCTCGGCACGGATTTCCCGTACCGGCCGTTCTATCCGTCGAACGCGAAGATCGCGCAGATCGACTGGAAAGGCTCGCAGCTCGGCCATCGTGCGCCGCTCGCGCTCGGCCTCGTCGGCACCGTGAAGGAAACGATCGCGGCGCTGCTGCCGCGCCTGACGCGCAAGACGCAGCGGCGTTTCCTCGAGAATGCGCTGAAGCACTACGCGGCCGCGCGCAAGGGGCTCGACGATCTCGCGGTGGCCGAGCCGCCGGGCCGCGCGATTCATCCGCAATACCTGACGAAGATCGTCGACGAAGTCGCGGCGGAGGACGCGATCTTCACGGCCGACGTCGGCACGCCGACGCTGTGGGCCGCGCGCTACCTGACGATGAACGGCAAGCGGCAACTGCACGGTTCGTTCAATCACGGCTCGATGGCGAATGCGATGCCGCAGGCGCTCGGTGCGCAGGGCGCGCATCCGGGGCGGCAGGTGGTATCGCTGTCCGGCGACGGCGGGCTGTCGATGCTGCTCGGCGACCTGCTCACCGCACGCCAGCTCAAGCTGCCGGTCAAGATCGTCGTGTACAACAACAGCCTGCTCGGCTTCGTGTCGATGGAGCTGAAGGCGGCCGGCTATCTGGACACGAACGTCGACCTGAGCCCGACCGATTTCGCGGCGATCGCGAAGGGTGCGGGCATCTTCAGCGTGCGGGTCGAGCACTCGGAGAACATCGAGGAAGCGCTGCGCACGGCGTTCGCGCATGACGGGCCGGCCGTCGTCGACGTCGTCACGTCGAAGTACGAGCTCGCGATGCCGCCGAAGATCGAACTCGCGCATGCGAAGGGCTTCAGCCTGTTCATGCTGCGCGCGATCCTCAGCGGGCGCGGCGACGAGATCGTCGAGCTGGCGAGAACCAACCTGCGGTGAGACGGGCCGCGCACGGGGCGGGCGTCGGCCGTTGATCCGGTACGAATTGATCAGGGGAATCAGGGTCAATCTTCACGTCGCCTTAAGTTTGCGTTTCCTAGAATCGATTTGATCGTCGCGCTTCCCGCGACGGACCGATTCGTCCAGGAGGATGCGCATGCCGAAGCCCCGTGTCGCCGTAGCCCTGTTCCATGAAGTCTTCGGCGCGTCGTTGCCGACGGCGCAATCGCTCAAGGGCTGCCGATGATCTGGCCGAACGCGTGGCGTGTCTCGGCACTGTTCGTGCGCGAGTGGGTCGGCCGTCCGGCCGCGGTGGGGGCGTTGTGCCCGAGTTCGCGGCAGCTGGCGCGCGAGATGGCCGACGCGGTGCCGGACGGCGACGGGCTGGTCGTCGAGCTCGGCGGCGGCACCGGCGCGATCACCGCGGCCTTGCTCGAACGCGGCGTCGCGCCACGGCGGCTCGTCGTGGTCGAGCGTTCGCCGGCGTTCGTCCAGCATCTGCGGCGACGTTTTCCGGGCATCTCGATCGTGTCGGGCGACGCGCGGCAGCTCGAACGCCTGCTGCCGCCCGACGCGCGCGTCGACGCGATCGTGTCGTGCCTGCCGCTGCGCACGCTGCCGCGCCAGGATGTGACGGCGATCGTCGGCCAGTGCCATCGCGTGCTGTCGGCCGACGGCGTGATGATCCAGTTCACGTACGACCTGCGGCCGCCCGGGCGGCATCCGCTGGGCGATCCGGCATTTGTCGCCTGCGGCAGCCGGATCGTCTGGGCGAACATTCCGCCTGCGCGCATCGTGACCGTGCGCAACCTCGCCGCCGAACACGCGGAATGACGCCGCAGCACGCGCGGCGCCCGGCCGTGGCGCCTCGCCGTCGCCTTTCATAATCCATTCGATGTCTTCCAGTTTCCATTCACATTGACGTCACATCCGGTTCCTACCATCGCCTTTCATTTCGAAAGCATCAACGGCGGGGAGAACCGGCACCATGAATCGAATCAAAACGGCGGCGCTGCTGTGCGCGGGCGCCTTTGCGCTCGCCGGATGCGGCAGCGACGACGGCCCGACCAGCACGTCGCCCACCCGGCCGCCCGTTCAGACGGCCGCGCGCAACGTGATCTTCTTCCTCGGCGACGGCATGGGGATGACGACGCTGACGGCCGCACGCATCTACGGCGTCGGTGAAGACGGCGCGCTCACGATCGATACGCTGCCGGAAACCGCGTTCGTGAAGACCTATTCGAACGATGCGCAGGTGACGGACAGCGCGCCGTCGATGTCGGCGTACATGACCGGCGTGAAGACCAACAACGAAGTGATCTCGATGTCGCCCGACACGAAGGCGATCGAGCCGAGCGCGAGCCTGACCGGCAATTGCGGCGCGAACAACGGCAAATCGGCGACGACGCTGCTCGAGATCGCGAAGGCGAAGGGCATGGCCACCGGCGTCGTGACGACCACGCGCGTCACGCACGCCACGCCCGCCGCGACGTATGCGCACGTGTGCCATCGCGATGCCGAGAACGACATCGCGGCGCAGCTCGTGCCGGGCGGCGCGGGCTACAACGGCGCGCTGGGCGACGGCGTCGACGTCGTGCTCGGCGGCGGCACGCAATTCTTCGTGCCGAAGGACGGCGGCGGCAAGCGCACCGACGGCCGCAACCTCGTCAACGAGCTGAAGGCGAAGGGTTATGCGTTCGCGCAGAACCGCGACGACCTGCTGGCCGCCGATGCGACGAAGAGCGGCAAGCTGGTCGGCCTGTTCTCGTCGAGCCACATGAGCTACGACCTCGATCGCGGCGCGACGAAGGAGCCGAGCCTCACCGACATGGCGACGCGTGCGCTCGACGTGCTGCAGAAGAATCCGAACGGTTATTTCCTGATGGTCGAAGGCGGCCGGATCGACCACGCGCTGCACGACACCAATGCGAAGCGCGCGCTGCAGGACACGGTCGCGTTCGACAACGCGATCAAGGCCACGCTCGACAAGGTGCGCAAGACCGATCCCGACCTGAAGAACACGCTGATCGTCGTCACGGCCGACCACGACCACACGCTGGTGCTGAACGGTTATGCGGCGCGCACCGGCAAGACCGAGGCGGGCAAGGCCGGCGTGCTGGGCGTGCTGCGCAACTACCAGACGGGCGCGGTCGCGAAGGACGCGGACGGCGCGCCGTACACGATCATCGGCTTCGGCAACGGCGAGAACCGCGTGCAGGGCAGCCGCGCGGGCACCGCGCTCACCGACGCGGTGACGGGCGCCGACGACTATCGCCAGGAGGCGGTCGTGCGAATGGACAAGGGCAACGAGACGCACGGCGGCACCGATGTGTTCCTCGGTGCGATCGGCCGCGGCGCGGATGCGTTCCACGGCGTGATCGAGAACAACAAGGTCTTCGAGCTGGTGCGCAACGCGGTGCAGCTGTGAGCGCCGACCATACGGGTACAGGGGAATACAGGATGTCGACCATCAAGTGCATCGCGGCGGCGCTGGCCGTCGCGGGTTTCGCATGCGGCGCGGCGCAGGCCGCCGGCCAGGCGAAGAACGTGATTTTCTTTCTCGGCGACGGCATGGGGCCGACGACCGTGACGGCGAGCCGGATCTACAAGGTCGGCGAGTCGGGACAACTTACGATGGAGAAGCTGGCGCGCACCGCGCGCATCAAGACCTTCTCGAACGACGCGCAGACGACCGACAGCGCGCCGTCGATGGCCGCGTACATGACCGGCGTGAAGATGAACAACGAAGTGCTGTCGATGTCGTCCGACACGCGCGCGGTTGCGCCGGGCAGCGACGCGAACGGCAACAAGACGATCAACAACTGCGCGCCGGGCAACGGCCAGCCGGTCGCGACGCTGCTGGAGCTGGCGAAGGCGCGCGGCAAGGCGGTCGGCGCGATCACGACGACCGAACTCACGCACGCGACGCCTGCCGCGACCTATTCGCACATCTGCCATCGCGACGCGCAATACGATATCGCCGCGCAGGCGGCGCCGGGCGGCGCGGGCTACAACGCGGCGCTCGGTGACGGCGTCGACGTGCTGATGGGCGGCGGCCGCAACCACTGGACGCCGTTCGATCCGGTGGCCAACAAGCGCGGCCGCGCGGACGGGCGCAACCTGCTCAACGAGATGAAGGCGAAGGGCTACACGGTCGTCGCGACGAAGGATCAGCTCGCGCAGGCCGGCAACGGCAAGCTGGTCGGCCTGTTCAGTTCGACGAGCCATCTCGAGTACGAACTGGACCGCGTCGCGGGCAAGGGCGAAGGGCCGTCGCAGCCGAGCCTTGCCGAGATGACGTCGAAGGCGATCGACGTGCTGTCGAAGAATTCGAACGGCTATTTCCTGATGGTCGAAGGCGGCCGGATCGATCACGCGCTGCACGGCACCAACGCAAAGCGCGCGCTCGAGGACACGGCGGCATTCGACGAAGCGATCCGCGTCGCGCTGTCGAAGGTCGACCTGTCGAACACGCTGATCGTCGTGACGGCCGACCACGACCACACGATGACGATCAACGGCTACTCGAAGCGCGGCAACCCGATTCTCGACATCAGCCGCAACTATCGCGACGGCCAGCCGAGCAAGGACGCCGACGGCAATACCTACACGACGCTGGTGTTCGGCAACGGCGCGAACCGGCCGAACGTGCGCGCGTCGGTCGATTCGGCCACTGCGACGAACGATGCGTATCTGCAGGAAGTCGGCGTGCGGATGGGCAGCGCCGGTTCGGAAACGCACGGCGGCGGCGACGTGATGCTGTTCGCCGACGGCGCCGATGCGAAGGCGTTCAAGGGCACGATCGACAACACGAAGGTGTTCGGTCTCGTGCGCTCGGCGTTCGGTTTCTGAGGCGGGTGATGGCACGATGAAACGCCGGATCCTCTGTGCGCTCGCCTGCGGGATGATTGCACTGCCGGCGTGTGCCGCGGCCGATCTCGACGCCGTGCTGCTGCACGAGAGCCGCACGGTGACGGCCGACGGCGTGACGCGCACGACGCTGTATCGCGAACGGATGGTGCGGCGCGACGGGCACGTGTGGGTCGAACGCGTGCTGCCCGCCGCCGCGGCCGGCGGCGGGCAGGGCGACGATCACGATCATGACCACGATGCAGGCCCGGGCCGCCGCGCCGGCGTGCAGCCGGCGGCCGCCCACGCGGGCCACAGGCATTTCAACTTCCAGGCGGCTGCACGGCATGTGACTTACGACGGCAAGACGGCCCGCATCGAGTACGTCGATGCGGCGAACCGGACGGTCGTCAGCGTGCCGCCGGCCGAGTACGAAACCACGGGCTTCGACGGCTCATGGGACAACGCGTACTACGTCACGCCGCCGTCGCAGCTGAAGCGGCTCGCGGTCGCGAAGCGCGGCGACGCGCCCGGCACCCTCTGGTACGAGCAGGCGGTCGACACGCCCGGCGCACGCGGCGTGAACCGGATCCTGTGGAGCGAGACGCTGCAGGCGCCGCTGTCGGTCGAATACCGGAGTGCCGACGGCCGCGTCGTGCGCAAGCTGACGTTGACACCGGCGCCGGCCGCGCGGCGCGAGCCGCCGCCGTGGACGACGCTCGCCCGCTACGCGCGCAAGGAATACGCCGACTATCTGGATTGACCGGCGGGCGGCGACACGCTACCGATCACCCGACGGCTTCGGTCGATCGTGCGATGCGTACGCGGGGCTTGCGGTCAGGCCGGCCGGTATCGCCATCGCGATACGGCCGGGCGCTGGCCGCTTTCTTCTCTTTCCGAAGTCGTGTCACCCGGCAGGGGCGGCCGACGATCCGCTAGAACCGCGCGCCGTCCGGCACGCGCGTTGACGGCCGCGACGCGACCCGCTTGATGAAGCGGTCGAGCGGTGTCGCATAGCCGCGCGCGATCGCCGCGCTCAGCACCGCCGACAACGCCAGATACGCGATCAGCAACAGCAGCCGGGTGTCGCCATGCGTGGCCGACGGCGGCCAGAGCGTGCGCAGCCCGCCGAGCACGATCAGGTGAAACAGGTACAGCTCGTAGCTCAGCGTGCCGGCCCGGCGCAACGGCGCGAGCAGGCGGCCCTGCGCGCGCGTGCCGTTGACGTGCGCGCCGATCAGCAGCACGGCCGTGCCGAGCGCCATCGCGGTGACGCCGGCGACGTGGCTTTCCGCGATCGGCCAGGCCAGATACAGCGCGGCCATCGCCGCTGCGACGAGCCCCTGCACGAGCGGCGCGGCGAGCCGCTGCCAGCTTTTGCGCTCGGCCAGCAACGCGGTGCAGCAGCCGATCGCGATCCCGTCGAACGACGCGAAGTACGCGTAGAGGAACCCGCCTTCGTCGCCGGCGTGCGTGAAGCGGTACACGGGCCCGATCGCGGCGACGGCCACCCAGAACGCGACCAGCCGCGCATCGCGGCGCAGCGCGATGCACAGCAGCGGAAACGACAGGTAGAACACCTCTTCGACCGACAGCGACCACAGCACGCCGAGCGCGTAGTTGACCCACCCGTATGCGCCGATCAGCACGTTCATCCAGAACGTCAGCGACGCGAGATTCACGAGCCAGAACGACACGGCGACGCCCTCCGGCGCGTGGTTCCGGAAGATCGGCACGCCGGCCGCCGCGAGTCCGTTGACGAGCGCGAGCAGCAGGAGCAGGCACGGGACGATGCGCGCGACGCGCGACACGTAGAACGCGCGCACGTCGACCGCGCCGAGGTTGCCCCAGCGGTGCCGCGCATTCGACGTGATCAGGTAGCCCGAGATCGCGAAGAACATCGTCACGCCGTAGTTGCCGTTGCGCACCACCGCATGCACCGTTTCCCAGCCGAATACGCGCGCGAGCGTCGTCTCACGCAGCGAGTAGGGGATGTTGAAGTGATGCAGCAGGACGAGCACGATCGACACGCCGCGCAGCAGGTCGATCCGCGCGTTGCGCGGGCCGGCGCTCATTGGGGCCTGCCCGGTTCGGCGAGGGCGGGCAGCGTCGCCAGGAACGTGTCGCGTGCGCGCAGGCCGGCGTTCGGCGTCTGCCGCTCGTCGTCCTGTATCAGGTACGCGAACGCGAGCGTGCGCGGCCCTTTGGCCGCCCAGCCGACAAACCAGCCGTACGCATGCGACGCGTCGTACTTGCGCCCCGGCGACCCGGTGCCCGTCTTGCCGTGCACGATCCAGCCGCCGGGCTGCGTGTCGATCAGCGTGATGCGCTCGGTCATGTCGTACGCGTGCGCGCTGACGGGCAGCGTCCGGTTCGCGATCTTGCGCATGAAGCCGACCTGTTCGAGCGGCGAGATGCGCAGCGACGCGTTGACCCATGCGCCCATCACACCGTTCAGTTCACCCACCTGACTGGTGGCGTCCGCGTTGCCGTAGCCGAACGCGGTCGTGTACTGCTGGAAGCGCGCCTGCCCGAGCGCCTGGGTGACCTGCTGCGAGTACCAGAACACCGACAGCTTCATCCAGCGCGCCGGATCGGTCGGCTCGCGCCACGGCGCGCCGCCCCAGTCGGGATAGCCGGTGTGGAACTCGAGCGTCGGTGTGTGCGCGTCCTTCAGGACGCCCGCATCGAAGCCCATCAGGCTGATGGCGATCTTGAACGTCGACGCGGGCGTGACGCGGGTCGCGCAGTCGCCTTGCTGCACGAGCATCTGGCCGGTGGCGGCGTCGGCGACGACGGTGCAGACGGGGCGGGCATCGGAAGTCGCGCTGGCCAGAAGGCCGGCGGCGAGGGTGAACAGCGCGCGGCGACAGTGCTTCAAGTGACACTCCTTGGGGGGCGGCAGGCGCACGGCGCGGGCGAAAGGCGGCGGGCCGTGCGTAATGAAGGCGACGGCCGGCATCGAGGAAGGCGGGGATGGCGGCCGTCGCGCAGGCCCATAGTGTATCGACGGATCGTCGTCCGTTGACCTGTCACGGTTGACGGGACGATTGCGCGCCCGTTGCCCGTTCCGGCGTCATCGGCCGGTCACGCGCGTTGCAGCGCGCATGAAAAAAACCGCCGGCAGGCTGGCGCGTGCGGGCGGGCGAAGACACCTCGGGCCGACCGGCGCGGGTGTCGCGTGAAGAACGGAGAACCGGGTTGCGTCAGAACTTGTGGCGCAGCGCGAGACGCACGGCCACCTGGTTCGACGTCGACGACGGCGCGTCGGTGCCGGGGATGAACGCGTTGTCGAGGATCGAGTTCGTCTTGTCGCCGGCGATGTGCTGGTACGCGGCCTGCACGTACACGTCGGTGCGTTTCGACAGGTTGTAGTCGGCCATCAGCCCGACCGAGTGGATCGTCGGTTTCGCGTCGCCGGTCGACGCGTCGTACTTCTCGAGCGACAGCACGTACTGCGCGCCGACCATGAACGCCGGCGTGATCTGGTACGAACCGTTGACCTCGAAGTTCTGGTACTTGATCGCGCTGACCGTCGCGCCCGGTGCGATGATCGCGCCCGGCGTGCCGAGGTAGCCGTTGCCGGTCGGGTTCTTGTAGTTCGAGTTCGTGTACGCGAAGCCGAGCGTCGCGGGCCCGAACGTGTAGTTGATGCCCGCGCCGAACACGCGCATGCGCTCCGCGATGTAGCTCGCGTCGTTCGCGGTGATCGCGCCGGCCGAGCCGTTGCCCGGGCGGTTCGCCTGCAGGTAGGCGGCGCCGATCAGCAGGCCGTTGTTCTGGTATTGCGCGCCGAAGCTGTACGCGCGGTTGTCCGAGAAGTTCGTGCTGTTGCTGAAGCTGTATGCGCCGCCGAACTGGAAGCCGCCGAAGTTCGGGCTCGCGTACTTCACGGTGTTGTCGAGGCGGAACGAGTTGTCGGTGTTGTCGTTGTCGAACGGGTGCGCGAGCAGGTAGCCGCCCCAGTTGCCGTTGGCCGTGGTCGGCGCGAGATAGTCGACGACGGAGTCGTACTGGCGGCCGAACGTCAGCGTGCCGTACTGCGTCTGGCTCAGGCCGACGTACGCCTGGCGGCCGAACATGCGGCCGCCCTGGTTGAGCCGGCCGGAGTTCACGTCGAAGCCGTTTTCGAGCTGGAAGATCGCCTTCATGCCGCCGCCCAGATCCTCGCTGCCCTTCAGGCCCCAGCGGCTGCCCTGCGCGTAGCCGCTTGCCATCTCGTAGACGTGGCCGGTGCCGACGTTGTTCGTGTAGTTCAGGCCTTCGTCGATCACGCCGTACAGCGTGACGCTGCTCTGCGCGAACACGGGGGCGGCGAAGGTTGCCGTTACGGCGAGCGCCGTCAGGGTCTTTTTCATTGAGAGATCTCCGGGATATCCAGCTTCTTGTATGGGTTGTCGTGGGCGCGACCGGCGAGGCGCGCCCCGTCATCCGGGGCGTTTCCGGCGCAGCGCGCGCGGCGCCGGAAACGCGCGATGCGCGGCGGCGCGGCGACCGGCTGTGCCGGGTCGTGTCTCCTCCGATGACACCGCGCATTCTTCCCAAGCCGAAGAGGAACCGGAAGCGAGTAATTTCGATGGATGGGATCGGGTTCGCCGATGGGGTCGCGGCCGGCCGTTTCGACAGTCGAAACCGTGTGCGCGGCGCCGCGCGCCAACGCCGGTCGCGCCCTCGCCGGACGGGGGCGCGACGCAGCCTGGCCGGGGCCGTG